>JBFGLX010000015.1:0-22672 GCA_041575955.1 Thermoanaerobaculia bacterium | reverse complement strand
CGCGCAACTACGGCACCTATCCGCGGGTGCTCGGACACTACCGGCGGGAGCGGCGGTTGTTCGATCTGCCGACCGCGATCCGCAAGATGACCAGCATGCGGGCGGAGCAGATCGGCCTCGCCGATCGCGGCCGGATCGCCCGGGGCATGAAGGCCGACCTGGTGGTCTTCGACGCCGAGAAGGTCGCCGACCGGGCGACCTTCGAGGAGCCCCACCGCTACCCGGCCGGGATCCGCCACGTCCTGGTGAACGGCGTGTTCGTGGTCGAGGAGCACGTGCACACCGGAGCCCGGCCCGGGCGTGCGCTGCGCAAGTCTTGACGGCCGAGCCGTCGCCCGCTCCGCCCGTCGGACGCCGCGGGCGGGGGCTGGTGAAAAGGTCAGGCTAGAATGCGGCGTTTGTCGACGGCGGAAGCAATCTGCGCAGTCGCGGAAGATCCGGGGGACCTTTGACCGATCCGATTCGTTCGACCAGGAAGCTCGCCATCGCGGTGGGGCTGCTGCTGGGCGCCGCGGCCGGCCCGGCGCTCGCCGAGCCGCCCGAGCCGCCGCCCTACTACGCCATCCGTAACGCCCGGGTGGTCACCGGCACCGGCGCGGTGCTCGAGAACGCCAACGTCGTCATCGCCCGAGGCCTGATCGAGGCCGTCGGCGCCGGCGTCGACATCCCGCCGGACGCCTGGGTGGTCGACGGCTCCGGCCTGAGCGTCTACCCGGGCCTGATCGACGCCCTGACCGACCTCGGACAGCAGGCCGAGGACGAGAGCCCGGGCGGCGCCGCGGGCGGCGGCCCGCCGGGGTCCCCTCCCGAGCTTCTGGGACCGGAGGACCGGCCGAAGACGACCCCCTGGGTCAGCGCCGCCGACAGCATGGGCGAGGACGGCCGGATCGAGAAGTGGCGGACCGCCGGCTTCACCGCCGCCGTCAGCGCGCCGACGAAAGGACTGTTCGCGGGCCGGGCCGCCGTGATTCATCTGGGCGAGGCCGCGGGGGCCGAGCGGATCGTGGCCGCCGACGTCGCCCAGCGGCTCAACCTCGATCGCGAGCCCTTCGGATCGTTTCCGAGCTCGCTGATGGGAGTGCTCGCCTATATCGAGCAGATTCTCTCCGACACCCGCCACTACGCGGAGTCCAAGGCGCTCTACGCGAGCTCCCCCGCCGGCCGCGAGCGGCCCGCCTACGACCGCGCCCTCGAGCCGCTCGAACGAGCGCTCGCCAGCGGCACGCGCTTCCTGATGCCCGGCCACCTCGGCCGCGAGATCGACCGCGCCCTGGTCGTGCAGCAGGAGCAGAAGGTACCGATGCTGATCTACGGCGGCCAGGGCGCCTACGCGCGCACCGAGCGGCTGGCGGCGACCAGGACGCCGGTGCTGGTGAGCCTCAACTGGCCCAAGGAGGAGAAGGACCGGGATCCGGAAGCCGACACGCCGTTCCGGACGCTCTACCACCGGCGCATGGCGGTCACGACCCCGCGCCGGCTGGCCGCGGCCGGCGTGCCGTTCGCCTTCTATTCGGACGGCCTGGCGTCGCCGTCCGAGGTCTTCAAGAGCGTCCGCGCCGCCCTCGATGCCGGCCTCTCCGAGGCCGATGCCCTAACCGCCCTCTCCTCGGCACCGGCGGCCATCTACGGCGTCGGCGACCGCGTCGGCACGATCGAGCGCGGCAAGATCGCCAATCTGGTCCTGGCCAGCGCCCCGCCCTGGGCGGAGGAGGTCGAGGTCGCGGCGATCTGGGTCGACGGGCGCAAGTACCAGGAGCGCAAGAGCCAGGAAGAGCACGAGCCTCCGGCGGCCGACGTCTCGGGCACCTGGGCGCTGACCCTGACCACGCCCGGCGGGGCGCGCGAGCTGACCGCCCGGCTCGAGATGGACGACGCCGGCAAGGTGACCGGCGACCTCGAGGGCCAGACCGGAACCACGGCGGTGGACGACGGCCGCATGAGCGGTGACCTGCTGCGCTTCAAGACCACGCGCGAGATGGGGGGACGCTCGATGACCGCCTCCTGGTCGCTGTCGGTCGAGGGCGACAGCGTGTCGGGCTCGATGAGCGCCGGCCCGATGTCGATGGCCGTCGCGGGCGAGCGCACGGCCAAGACCGAGCCGGGCGATTCCTCGGCCGAGGCGGGCCGGGGCGGCGACGAGGTGCCGCTCGAGGAGCTCGAGGCGGCGATGAGGCTCTACCAGGGGCCGGTGCGCGCCATGGGTACCTACGCGATCACCAACGCCACGGTGTGGACCGTCTCCGGACCGACCCTCGACGGCGCGACCGTCGTCGTCCGCGACGGCAAGATCTCGGCGCTCGGCGCCGACGTCGCCGTGCCGCCCGGCGCCGAGGTCATCGACGCCGGTGGCGGCGCCCTGATCCCGGGGATCATCGACGCCCATTCGCACATCGCGATCGAGGGCGGCGGCAACGAGGGCTCGCTGGCGGTGACCTCGATGGTGCGGATCGGCGACGTCCTCAACCCCGACGACATCAACATCTACCGCGCGCTCGCCGGCGGCGTCACCGCCGCCAACATCCTGCACGGCAGCTCGAACCCGATCGGCGGGCAGAATCAGGTGATCAAGCTGCGCTGGGGCGCGACCGCGTCGGCGCTGCCGCTCGCCGGCGCGCCACCGGGGATCAAGTTCGCCCTCGGCGAGAATCCCAAGCGCTCGAACTTCGGCAGCTTCCGCATCCCGCAGCGCTATCCGAAGAGCCGCATGGGGGTGATGGACGTCATCCGCCAGGCGTTCTCCGACGCCGGCGACTACCGCCGGAGCTGGAGCGACTACCGCGCCGCCCGGGCGGCCGGCGCGCGGCCGATGCCGCCGCGCCGAGACCTCCGGCTCGAGGCGCTGGTCGAGATCCTGGAGGGCGAGCGGCTGGTGCACTCGCACTGCTACCGCGCCGACGAGATCCTGCAGCTGCTGCGCCTGGCCGAGGAGTTCGGCTTCCGGATCGCCACGCTCCAGCACGTCCTGGAGGGCTACAAGGTGGCCGACGAGATCGCCGCGCACGGCGCCGGCGCCTCGACCTTCTCGGACTGGTGGGGCTACAAGGTCGAGGCGTACGACGCGATTCCCCACAACGCCGCCCTGATGGCCGAGCGCGGCGTCACCGTCTCCATCAACTCCGACAGCGCCGAGGAGATGCGGCACCTGAACCAGGAGGCCGCCAAGGCCGTGAAGTGGGGCGGCATGGACGAGATCGAGGCGCTCAAGCTGGTGACCCTGAACCCGGCGATCCAGCTCGGCATCGACGACCGCGTGGGCTCGATCGAGGTCGGCAAGGACGCCGACCTGGTGCTCTACGACGGACCGCCGCTGGCGATCGCCTCGGTGGTTCAGAAGACCTTCGTCGACGGCGACCTCTACTTCGACCGGCAGGCCGATCGCGAGCGGCAGGCGGTCGTCGAAGCGCTCGAGAAGCGGCTGCTCGGCAAGGACGAGGAGCGCGACGCGGGCGAGGAGGCCGGCGAGGCCGAGGCGGACGCCGGCTCCGAGCCGCCGCCCGACGTGATCTGGCAGGACGAGACCTACAGCTGCAGGGAGGCTGGCTGATGCAACCGAGACTTCGAGCCCTGGGCCGCCTGGCCGCGGCCGTGCTGTTCGCGGCGACCGCTTCGTTCGCGGACGGCCTGGCCATCGAAGGCGGCACGATCCATCCGATCGCCGGCGCGCCCTACGTCGGCACCGTCGTGATCGACGACGGCGTCATTGCCGCCGCCGGCGCCGCGGTGACCGCCCCCGCCGGCGCCGAGCGGATCGACGCCACCGGCCTGCACGTCTGGCCCGGCATGATGGACGCCTTGAGCCAGGTGGGCCTGGTCGAGATCAACGCCATCTCGGCCACCGTCGACCAGTCCGAGATGGGCGCCTACAACCCGCACCTCGCCGCCACCACCGCCGTCCACCCGGCGAGCGAGGTGATCCCGGTGACCCGTGCCAACGGCATCACCCACGTGCTGGTGGCGCCCGAGGCCGAGACCGGAACCGTCATTCCCGGGCGCGCCGCCATCGTGCATCTCGACGGCTGGACGGTCGAGGAGATGGCGGCGGGGCTCTCGACGGCGCTGGTCATCGCCTGGCCGGAGATCGCCACCCGGAGATTCGATCTCGCCACCTTTTCGCTCGTCGAGACCCCGTTCGCCGAGGCCAAGGAGACCGCCGAGAAGGCCCAGAACGAGCTCCGCGACTGGCTCGACGCCGCCCGCCACTACGCGCAGGCCACCGCGGGCGAGCGCTCGCGCGCCGAGCGCGATCTGCGGCTCGAAGCGCTGGCGAGGTCGATCGAGGACGGCCGCAAGGTCGTCGTCATCGCCCAATCACGGCGCGACATCGAGGCCGCGATCGCGTTTGCCGAGGAGCAGGGCATCGACATGGTGCTGGCGGGCGGGCGCGACGCCTGGCAGGTCAAGGAGCGGCTCGCCGCAAGCTCGATCCCCGTCATCCTGGGCATGACCCAGAGCCTGCCCCGGGAGGAGGACGACCCCTACGACCGCCCCTACGTCACGCCGGGCGAGCTGGTCGAAGCGGGGGTCAAGATCGCCTTCGGGTCGGGTGCTGGCGGCGGCTTCGGCCCCGGCGGTCCGCATGCGGCGCGATCGATCCCCTGGGAAGCGGCCACCGCGGTGCCCTATGGGCTCTCGGCCGACGACGCTCTCAAGGCGCTGACCCTGTGGCCGGCCGAGATGCTGGGCGCGGCCGACCGCCTCGGCTCGATCGAGCCCGGCAAGGTCGCCAACCTGCTGGTGACCGAAGGCAGTCCGCTGGAGATCACGTTCCAGCTCCGCCACCTGATCATCGGCGGCCGCGTGGTGTCGACGACCAACCGGCACAGCAGCCTGTACGAGACCTACCGGGCGCGCTGAGCGGCCGCAAAAGCGGCGAACGGCTCGAGAAACGACCCGCCGGTTTCCTCTTCCGGTCCGCCGTTTCTTACTCCCGTCCGCGCGCGATCGTCAGTCCGCGACCCTCACGGGTTGCGGCCGACAATCGTAAACCACTCATTCCAAACGTGTTGGAAGATGGGCCTCGGTTCGGCCGGCAGCGCCCGGGCGGTAGCGCCCGAGCCCGGCACGCGCCTTGCCTTGGAGAGCGGCGACGAGGAGCGACCTATGTGCACGCGATCCGAACCTGGCAGGGGGGAAGAACCGATGACGCCGCGGCAGATCAAGCCTGGAGTGAGCAGCCTTCGATGCTCGGCTCTTGCCCTCGTGGCCGGCGCCTGGCTCCTGGCGAGCGCCGCCGCTCTGGCCGAAAAGCAGGTCGAGGCAGAGCATCTTTCGTGGCAGGACGGGCTCTCCCAGACGACGGTCTTCTCCATCCTCCACGACCGGCAGGGCTCGGTCTGGTTCGCCACCGAGGACGGCCTCAACCGCTTCGACGGCAGGTCCTTTCACATCTACCGGCACGACCCCAGCGACCCGACCTCCCTGCCCGGCAATCTGGTGCGCAGCATCGACGAAGGCGTCGACGGGCGCATCTGGGTGGCGACCGAAGGGGGCGGGGTGGGGGTCTGGAATCCGGCAACCGACGGCTTCACCCGCTACCGCCATCGACCGCTCGTTCCGACGCTGGGGCTGGCCAGCAACTACAACCGGGCGATCCTCTCCGATCGGCTCGGCTACGTCTGGGTGGCGACCCGTAGCGCCGGCCTCGAGCGACTCGATCCGGCCTCCGGCTCGGTGACCCACTTCCGGCACGACGGCCGCGATCCGGCGAGCCTGTCGAGCGACCTGGTCTACGCGCTGCTCGAGACGCGCGACGGAAGCCTGCTGATCGGCACCAACGCCGGCGTCGACCGGTTCGACCGGCGGGCGCAGACGTTCGAGCGCCTACGCCTGGCCACGGCGGCGAAAACGGCCCGGGTGCGAGCCCTCTACGAGGACAGCCGCGGAGTCGTGTGGATCGGAACCGCCGGCACCGGGCTCATCACCCTCGACACCGCCACCGGCGCCGTCGGCCACTTCATGAAGGAAGAGGGCGACGACACGACGCTGAACGACGACATCGTCCACACCGTCCTCGAAGACGGCTTCGGTCAGATCTGGGTCGGCACCCCGAGCGGCCTGAATCTCCTCGACCGGGAGACCGGCGTGTTCGAGCGCTACAGCAAGGTCGACATCAGCGCCACCGGCGGCAGCGGATCGGTGATCTCCCTGCACCTCGACGCGGCCGGCTCCCTCTGGGTCGGCACCGAGCTCGGAGGCCTGATCCGGTGGGACGGGCGCAAGGGGTTCTTCCGGGAAACCGTCGGCCAGGCGGCCGCGATCGTCACCTCGTTCACCGAGGATCGCAAGGGGACCCTCTACTTCGGCACCGTCGGCAAGGGCCTGGCCAAGATGCGCGGCAACGACTCGGTCAAGTACTACAAGGCCCGCGAGGACGATCCGAGCTCGATCAGCGACGATCGGGTCATGGCCCTCTATCGGGACAGCAAGAGCCGTATCTGGGTCGGCACGATGCGCGGCGGGCTCAACCAGTTCGATCCCGCCCGCGAGATCTTCACCACCTACCGCCACGATCCGAGCGACCCGACAAGCTTGAGCGCCGACGGCGTCATGACCATCCACGAAGACGCCTTCGGCACCCTCTGGGTGGGGACCTTCGGCGGCGGCCTCAACGCCTTCGACCCCAGGAGCCGGCGATTCACGGCCTTCCGCCACGATCCGGACGATCCGGCCTCGCTCGGCAGCGACCGGGTGACGGCGATCCTCGGCACCAGGTCCGGGCTGCTGTGGGTGGGCACCGATGGCGGCGGCCTCAACCTCTTCGATCCGGCGACCGGCCGCGCCCAGCGCTTCGAGCACAACCCCTTGAATCCGACCAGCCTGCCGTCGAACACCGTCTGCTCGCTGTTCGTCGACCGCTTCGGGACGCTCTGGGTCGGCACCCGCGGCGGCGGCCTGGCCAAGATGACCAGCCGCCCCAGCCCGTTCGCCGACCCGATCTTCCTGAGCTACTCGGAGGCCGACGGCCTGCCGAACTCGGTCGTCTACGCGATCCAGCCCGACTCCGACGGCCGGCTCTGGCTGAGCACCAACCACGGTCTGTCGCTCTTCGACCCGGTGGCCCGCTCGTTCACCAATTTCGACGTCAACGACGGCCTGCAGGCGAACGAGTTCAACTTCGGCGCCTCCTACCGCAGCGCGAGCGGCAAGCTCTACTTCGGCGGCATCGCCGGCTTCAACGCCTTCCTGCCGGAGAGCTCGGCCGAGGTCGCGGTCGACGACCGCAAGGCCGACCGCCGGCCGCGGGGCAAGCGTCCCGCCCGCACCGCATCGCGGGGCGGCCTGGTGCCGGCGCGCGCGGCCGGGCTCTAGCCGCATCTATCGGAAAGCCCTGAACTCGGTGCAATAATCAGCCCATGGGCGCAGCGCGCGGCGACAAGCTGCCCTGCTGGTATCTCGAGGGCTTCGTGGACGTGGGCCGCAACTCGTGGCGGACGGTGATCCACTCGCTGCCCCTCACGATCGGGCGCGAAGACTCTGCCGGCCTGCAGCTCCACTCGCGGCAGGTCTCGCACCGGCACGCCGAGATCTACCACGAGGACGGCCTGCGGGTTCGCGATCTGGGCAGCACCAACGGCACCTTCGTCAACGGCCGGAGAGTCCGCTCGCGGCACCCGTTGGCGGCCGGCGACATCATCCGTTTCGGCGACATCGAGCTGAGGCTGGCCTCGTACGAAACGCCGATGTCGACCGGGACCAAGACGCTCAGCACCGACGAGCTGTCCGAGTTCGCGGGTGAGCAGAGCGCGGACTTCCTCAAGCTGCTCGAAACCCGCGCCCTCCGGCCGCTGTTCCAGCCCTTGTTCGACACCAGGACGCTGTCGATCCACGGCTACGAGCTCCTCTGCCGCGGCGATCTCGAAGGATTCGAGACCTCGCCGGCGGAGTTGTTCTTCATCGCCGAGCGGCTCGACCGGGACGTCGAGCTGAGCCGGATCTGTCGCGATCTCGGCCTCGAGGCGGCGGCAGCGCTCGGCGACCAGCCGCGGCTGTTCGTCAACAGCCACCCGAGCGAGCTGCGCGACATCGACGGCTTCCTCGAGTCGCTGTCACGGTCGAGGGCCGGCAGTCCCGAGCTTCGGCTGGTGGTCGAGATTCACGAGGCGGCAATCACCGACATCGCCAGGATGACCGAAATCCGATCGACGCTCCACGAGCGCGGCATCGGGCTGGCCTTCGATGATTTCGGCACCGGCCAGTCGCGGCTGCACGCCCTGGCCGACGTGACCCCCGACTACCTCAAGTTCGACATCTCGTTCGTGCGCCGGCTGCACCAGGCGAGCGAGCGCCGGAAGATGCTGGTCCGGCGGCTGGTGGGCATGAGCCGCTCGATGGAGATCGTGCCGGTCGCCGAAGGGGTGGAGACTCCGGAAGAGCTCGCGGCGTGCGTCGAAGCGGGCTTCGAGCACGCCCAGGGGCACCTGGTCGCCGAGGCGCTGAGCGTGGAGCAGATCCCGGCGCTCGAGAGACGGCTGGCCGGCGCCGACCCCGCGAAGCTGTTCGAGCGCTAGCCTGACCTCGAGCCGGCCGCAAGAAACGGGTTGCGCCGCGGCGGAACTGCGTCTAAAATTCTCCAGTTATAGGAGAACTCCGAATGTTTGACTCCACAGACACTCATATACTGAATATACTGCAGTCAAACGCGAGGACGACCAACGCCGAGATCGCCCGGCAGGTCGGCATGGCGCCCTCGGCGACCCTCGAGCGCATCCGCAAGCTCGAGACGCGAGGCGCGATCTGCGGCTACGAGACCCGGGTCGAGCCGCAGGCGCTCGGGCTCGATCTGCTGGCGTTCGTCTTCGTCCGCTCGAGCGAGGTGCCGGGCTGCGCGACCACCGGCGAGCAGCTCGCGGCGATTCCGGAAGTCCTGGAGGTCCACCACGTCGCGGGCGAGGACTGCTATCTGGTCAAGATGCGGGCGGCGAGCCCGGAGGCACTGGGCAGGATCCTGCGCGAGCGCGTGGGCAGGATCTCGACCGTCACCGGAACCCGATCGACCATCGTCCTCGGCACCTTGAAGGAGACCTCGAGGCTGCCGGTCGGCGCGGCGCAAACGCTGCACGGGTCCGGTGATGCGTGAGCGCGGCTGGCTGATCCCGCTCGCTTTCGCCGCGATCTACCTCATCTGGGGATCGACCTACCTGGCGATCCGGATCGCAGTCGAGACCCTGCCGCCGTTCCTGATGGCCGGGGTCCGGTTCGCGCTGGCCGGAGCGGTTCTCTACCTCTGGGCGCGCCTGCGGGGCACGGAGCGGCCCACGGCCGCGCACTGGCGAGCGGCGGCGACGCTCGGCGGGCTGCTCCTGGTCGGCGGCAACGGGCTGGTCTCCTGGGCCGAGATCCGCGTTCCGTCGGGGCCGGCCGCGCTGCTGGTCTCGACCATCCCGCTCTTCGTCGTCCTCCTGGAGTGGCTCGGACCACGATCGATTCGGGTCGGCCGGCCGTCGAGGCTGGTGGCGCTGGGCGTCGCCGCCGGCCTCCTCGGCATCGCGCTCCTGGTCGGGCCGGGCGACCTCCTGGGCGAGCGGATCGACCCGGTCGGAGCGCTCGTCCTGGTGGCGGCGGCCCTCTCCTGGTCGTTCGGCTCCGCCATCTCGCGCCGGCTGCCGCAGCCGGGATCGCCGCTGCTCGGCACCGCCATGCAGATGCTGGCCGGCGGGGTCCTGCTCCTGCTGACCGGAGCCGGCCTCGGCGAGATCCCGCGGCTCGAACTGGCCGCCGTGTCGATCGACTCGCTGCTGGCGCTCGCCTACCTGATCGTCTTCGGCTCCCTGATCGCGTTCACCGCCTACGTCTACCTGCTCAAGACGGTTGCGATCGCCAAGGTCGCCACCTACGCCTACGTCAATCCGGTGGTGGCGCTCTTGCTCGGCTGGGCGCTGGCCGGCGAGGCGCTCAGCCCGCGAACGCTGCTCGCCTCGGCCGTCATCCTGGGTGCGGTGATCCTGATCACGACCCGGCGCCGCGCACCCCGGCGGGCGCCGGCCGGCGACGGCGCCACGGAGCCGAGACCGAGCCCGCCCGGGTGTCCCCCGGCCGTGCCGCAGGCCTGCGCCGCCGCCGACCGTCGAGCGCCAGCCTGACCTTCTCACCAGCCTTCGAGTCACGAGGCCGCAGATGCCTGGAGATGCGAGGCTTGCGACCGAGGGCGACGCCGGCGTAGTCGACATACGTCGAGGAGCCCGACCGGACCGAAACGCAACAGGTCAGGCTAGGGCCGCACGCGCCCGGCGAGCCAGATCATCCAGCCGGCGACCAGCACCATCGGCGGCCCCTCGGTCCACGACCAGTGGCCCGGCATGCCCGCCCAGAAGTCGAGCACCGTGAAGAAGACGCCGCCGACGACCATCAGCTTGGCGATGAACGCGACGAGACCCCGGTAGCGCCGGACGTCGCTGGCGACGTACAGGAGCAGCGCTCCCAGGAAGGCGTAGACCGCCGACAGCGAGCGCGTCAGGTACTCGGTCAGCGGTGACCGGTGCAGCGGCTCGAGCCCCAGGGCGTCGTTGGTGGCGGACATCCAGTCCGTCGGCATGAACATGCCGACCACCGCGACCACCATGAAGCCGCCCAGGACGCGCAGGACCCAGACCAGGGTTCGTTCGGATCGGGTGGCGCTCACGGGGCAAGAGTATCGAACCCGCCCTTGCCGCCCTCGCGGCAGCGCTCGCTCTCGCCGGCGGACGGACCTACAACTTGCGGCGCCCCTCGGTTGAAGCCCGGTCGAAACGTGAGTAGCCTTGGGCGCCGCCGCTCCTTCGCGGCGGGGTGGCGCGACCCGTTTGAATCTGATCGGCATTCCAGGCCTGATCCTCCTGCTCGGCGCGAGCTGGGCCCTCTCCTACCACCCTCGCCGGGTGCGGCTGCGGCCGATTCTCTGGGGGGTCGCCCTGCAGCTGATGCTCGGGCTGACCGTCCTGCGGGACGACGGCTGGAGCTTCGTCGGCATGAGCCTGATCGGCATGCTGGTGGTCGCCTATATCGCCGATCGGGGCCGCCACGGGCTGCGGCTCGGGACGCGCGGCACCGCCCTGGGCGTGGCGGCTGCGGCGGCCCTCGGCGGCGCCCTCACCCTGCTGCCGGCACCGGTGCTGGCGTGGACGGCCGTGGGCCTGATCGCGTTCCTGGCGGTCTCGCGACGCCTGCCGCTGGCCGCCGGCTGGGGGAGCCTCGCGGGCGGCCTGCTGGTGATCGACGGCATCGCCTGGCTGTTCGTCGCCCGCATCGCCGGCCGCGAGCTCTTCGCGCGGATCGGCATCGGCGTCACCGAGCTGCTCACCCTGGCCGACTACGGCTCGCGCTTCCTGTTCGGCAACCTGGTCGACGAGAGCCTCTACTTCCCGGGCCCGGACGCCGGCTGGCCGGGCTTCGGCTACCTGTTCGCGTTCAAGCTGCTGCCGGTCATCGTCTTCTTCGGCGGCCTGATGGCGGTCCTCTACCACCTGGGAATCATGCAGCGGACGATCGAGAGCCTGAGCCGCTTCCTGCGCTGGACGATCGGTACCAGCGGCGCCGAGACGCTCTGCTGCAGCGCCAACATCTTCATCGGCCAGACCGAGGCGCCGCTGCTCATCCGGCCCTACGTCGAGCGCACCACGAGCTCCGAGCTGCTGACCCTGATGGTCGCCGGATTCGCCACCCTGTCGGGCGGCTCGATCGCCGCCTACGCCGCCATGGGGATCCCCGCCGACCACCTGATCGCGGCCTCGGTGATGTCGGCGCCGGCGGCGCTCCTGATCGCCAAGATCATCTATCCCGAGCTCGGGCACCCCGAGACCGCCGGCGACGTCGCGCTGCCGCGCGTCGACTCCGGCGCCAACGTCATCGAGGCGGCCACCAGCGGCATCGGCGACGGCCTCAAGCTGGCGGTCAACGTCGGCGCGATGCTGATCGGCTTCATCGCCCTGATCGCGGTGGTCGACAGCGCGCTCAACGCGCTCGACGCATGGATCGACGGCCGGCTGCTGGGCGGCGCCGAGGTCGTCTACGCGGCCAGCGGCATGTCGCCCGCGGTCGCGGAGTTCGAGGGCGTCGTTCCCGGATCGCTGCAGGCGCTCTTCGGGCTGGTGCTGCAGCCGCTCGCCCGAGTCCTCGGCATCCCGGCGGCCGAGGCGGCGACCGTCGGCAGCCTGATCGGGCTCAAGCTGTCGCTCAACGAGTTCGTCGCCTACACGGTCCTGCGCCAGCACATGGCGGAGGGTCTGCTCTCCGAGCGCTCGATCGCGCTCGCCACCTACGCCCTCTGCGGCTTCGCCAACTTCGGCTCCGTGGGCATACAGATCGGCGGCTTCGGCGCGCTCGCGCCCGGCCGGCGGGCCGAGCTCAGCCGGTTCAGCATCAAGGCGATGCTGGGCGGCGCCATCGCTTCGTTCACCACCGCCGCGATCGCCAGCTTGTTCTTGTAGCTTCAGGCGTGACCCGGATCATCGTCATCGGTGGCGCCTCGCTCGATGTTCTCCACTTCGCCGGACGCACCGAGCGCGCGGCCGGCGGCGCCGGCCTCTATACCGCGCTCGCCGCCGAGCGCGCGGGAGCGCGCGTGACCATGGTGGGACCCCGGCCCGAACCGGTGCCGCCCGAGCTCACCGAGGCGATGGCGCGTCTCGACTGGCGCGGGCCGGTGGTGCCTCCGGCGGAGCTGCCGACCTTCGAGATCGAGCATTGCAGCGATGGCGCCACCGAGCTGCGCCGCCTCCGGTCGCGGGCGGAGGCGGAGCTCACGGTCGGCCGCCTGCCGGCCGACCTGCCGGCCGGCTTCGTCTACTGCATCGCGCTCGCCGACCCCGACCGCCAGGTCGAGTTCCTGCGCCACTTCAAGGGCCAGGGGCGCCGGGTCGGCGCCGGCACGTTCGGCCCGGTCGTCCGAGAGCGTCCGGACGCGGTCGCCGAGTGCCTGCGCCTCGCCGACGTCTTCTTCTGCAACGAGCGCGAGGCGGCGGCGATCTTCGGCGACCTGGAGAGCGCCCGGGCCGCGCCCGGAAAGCTCCTCTGCGTGACCCGGGGCGCCCGGGGCGCCAGGGTGATCCAGGGCGATCACGCGACCGACGTGCCGGCGCCCGCGGTCGACGAGCTGGATCCGACCGGCGCCGGCGACACCTTCTGCGGCGCGACCTTGACCTGGCTCGAGCGCGGCCTGCATCCGGTGCTCGCCGCCGAGCGCGGCGTCGCGGCCGCCGCCGACATGGTCACCGGCGTCGGACCCGAGCGGCTGCTCGCCGGCCCGGCCCACGCCGAGCCGCCCCCCGGGCGGGTGGCGATCGACCCGGCGCGGATCGAGCGGATCGGCGCGGCGCTCGCCTCCCTGCCGGAGGTCGAGCCGTTCGCGTTCACCGGCCCGCTCTTCCCCGCCGCGGGCAGCCCCGGGTCGCTCGCCCTCTTCTTCGCCTCGACGCTCCAGCAGTTCGGCTTCTGGACCGACGCCGAGAGCCGCTATGAGCGGCCGATCGTCGCCACGCTCGACGGCCGAACGCTGAAGGGCAGCGACTTCCTCGCCGCCTGCTACCGGCGCTGGCTGGCGGAAGATCCGGCAAGCCTGACGCCCGCGGGCCAGGCGCGGCTCACCGCCGGCGAGCTGGCCGCCCGTCTGTCGGCCGATGACGGCGGCTGTCCGCTGCCCGACCTCGACCGGCGGCTGCAGCTCGCCCGCCGCTACGGCAGCGACCTCCTGGCGCTCGGGCGCGGGCCGGCCGACCTGGTGCGGGAGGCCAACGGCGCCGACCGGCCGCTGACCACCTTCCTCCGGCTCCTCGACCGGGTCGGCGGCTACAAGGAGGACCCGCTGCGCAAGAAGTCGGCGCTGCTGGCGCTGATCCTCCGCCAGCGGCCCGAAGCCTTCCTGCGGGCGGCGCCCGGCGACGACGCGCCGCCGATCGTCGACTACCACGTGCAGCGCAGCTGCCTGCGCATGGGGCTCGTCCGGGTGGTCGATCCGTCTCTGGCCGGCCGCCTGACGCGGCGCGAGCTGATCGATCCCGCCGACGAGGCCGAGGTCCGGCGGGCCGCGGCCGCCGCCGTCGAGCAGCTCCGCCGGGCGAGTGGCCGGCCGATGGGCGCCATCGACCGGTTCCTGTTCCAGAATCGCACCCGCTGTCCCGAGATGACCGAGCCCGACTGCCCGCGCTGTCCGGTGGACGCGGTCTGCGCCCACGCCCGCGAGCTCTTCCAGCCCGTCCTGCGCACCACGTTCTACTAGGAATCTCCCAAAGCTCGACATCGCCACGTCTGCGTCGGAGCTCCTGCGAGACGAGCGGGGTGGAGAGGGATCGAGGGTGAGAGAGGCGATTCCGATAGAGCCCGCGCCGACCGTATACTCCGGGCGCGCGATGAGCTTGCGGGCCGCCTGCCTCCCTGGTTCCGGTCCTCGGCCCGGCGGTGGCGCCGGCGACCGGGGGAGCGGGCCCGCATGGTCGCGCCGCGCCCTGTTGACGCGCGCCCGGCTCGCGCTCGCCGCCCTGCTCTTGATGGCGGCGCCCGCGGCCGCGAGGACGCTCTACTGGCAATCGCTCGAGGTCGAGGCCCGGCTCCACTCCGACGGCCGCCTGCGGGTGCTGGAGCGCCAATGGATGGTCTTCACCGGCGACTGGAACGGCGGCGAGCGGAGCTTCCGGGTCTTTCCGGGCCAGGAGCTGCGCCTCCACGGTATGCGCCGGATCGATCCCGGGAGCGGCGAGTCGGTGGTCATGCGCCCGGGCAGCCTGGGCCGCGTCGACCACTACGCCTGGCAGGGACGCCACACGCTGCGCTGGCGCAGCCGGCTGCCGACCGACCCGGAGTTCGACCGCACCGCGATTCTCTACGAGCTCGACTACACCCTGGTCGGCGTCGTCCAGGAGCGCGGCGGCGTCTACTGGGTCGATCACGATTTCGCCTTTCCGGATCGACCCGGCCCGATCGAGGAGCTCCGCGTCGAGCTCGAGATCGACGACCCCTGGTCCGCCCTGCCGATTCCGGGCGTCGAGCGCAGCCCCGGTCCGGGCTCCGAGCTCATCACCCTCACCCGCCACGGCCTCGCCCCCGGCGAGTCGGCGCTGGTCGACTTCGGTCTCCAGCGCGCCGGCAGCGCCGGCGCCGGGGCGGTGCGCCGTCTGTTCCCCCGCGGCCCGCGCCTGGCGATCGTCGCCGGCCTGGCGGCGCTCGCGGGACTGCTGCTCTTCCGCTTCTTCGCCCACGAGCGGGCGCTCGGACGCTACGACCCGGCGAGCGTTCCCCCGCGGCCGGACCGCTCCTGGCTGGAAGAGCATCTGTTCGCCATGAGGCCGGAGGTCGTCGGCGCCGTCTGGGACGGGCGGATCGGCGCCGCCGAGGTGGCGGCGGTGCTGGCTCGCCTGGTCGCCGAGGGACGCCTCGCCAGCTCGGTGCGAACCGAGGGGCGCTGGTTCAAGCGGCAGATCCTGGAGCTCGAGCTGCTCGCGGACCGCTCCGCGTTCTCGGACTACGAGCGGCGCCTGATCGATCGGCTGTTCTTCGACGGCCGGCACCAGACCGACACCGCGGCGGTGCGCGAGCGCTACCGATCGACCGGCTTCTCGCCCGCTGCGACGATCAGCTCGGGTATCAGGAAGCGGCTCCGCAAGCTGCCCGGATTCGGCCGGCGGATGCCCAGGCCGAGCCCGGCGGTGACCATGCTTCTGGCGCTCGCGGGTCTCGTCTGTCTCGTGCTCGAGGCGCTGGCGCGCGGCATCGCCGCCGCGGGCCCGGTCGCCGGCTGGATCTTCGTTTCTTTCATCCCGACGCTCGTGTTCGGCTACGCGCTCGCGCGCTCCTACGCCCTGAGGGCGGATCGGCTCTGGATCCCCGGAGCGCTCCTTCTCCTGGCGCTGTCGACCTGTGTCTCGATCTGCGGCTGGGCGATCGTCGCCGACGCCGATCGCTTCCTCCCGGGGCTCGGCTACGCCGGAGTCTTCGGCCGCCTGGCGCTGGCGCTGCTGCCCCTGGCTCTGGTCAACAGCGTGCTGAACGCGGCTCGAACCCGCGACCGCGAGCCGGCGGTCAGGCTGCGCCGGCAGCTCGTCGGGCTGCGCCGCAGCCTCGCCCGCGAGCTCGGCCGGAAGGAGCCGCGGCTGGAGGACGCCTGGCTCCCGTACCTCCTGGCGCTCGGCCTGGACAAGAAGGTCGATCGCTGGTTCAGGGCCTTCGGTGGCGCGCTCGGGGCGAGCTCCGCGCGCGGCTTCAGCGGCTCGGCGGCGTCACCGGCGGGCGCGGTCTCGACCTGGACCGGCGGTGGCGGCGCGTTCGGCGGTGCCGGCGCCACCGCCTCCTGGACGGCGGCGGCCGGGACCCTGGCGGCGGGCGTGGCGCGGCCGGGCTCGGGAGGATCGAGCGGCGGCAGCTCGGGTGGCGGGGGTGGCGGCGGCGGCAGCTCCGGTGGCGGGGGCGGCGGCGGCTGGTAGACGGGGCTGGCTAGAAGAGCTGCCAGATGAGCACGCCGACGCCGAGCGGCAGGCACCAGTAGGCGAAGTAGTGCAGACGGCCGCTCTCCACCCATCTGAAGAGCCAGGCGAGCGCGGCCAGGCCGACGACGAACGCCACCGCGCAACCGAGCGCCAGCAGGCCGATCGGGGTCGAGCCGTTGCCCTTGGCGACCAGCTCGACCAGCTCGAGCGCGCTCGCGCCGCCGATCGCCGGGATCGCCAGCAGGAACGAGAACGTCGCCGCCGACCGCGGGCCGAGGCCGCCGAGCATGCCGCCGAAGATGGTGGCGCCGCTGCGCGAGATCCCCGGCAACAGCGCCAGCGCCTGGAAGAGCCCGACCATGAAGGCCCGCGCGACGCTCAGATCGGGGTACTCCGAGCGGCGACCGTCGACGGCGCGGGTGGCCAGCAGCAGCAGCCCGGTGACCAGCAGCATCGACCCGGCCAGCAGCGGACTCTCCAGCGCTCCCGGATACCGGTAGCGGATCAGCAGCCCCAGGGTTGCGGCCGGCAGCGTGCCGACGATGAGCAGCCGGATCACCCTCCGGTCGCCGGTGGCGAGCCGCACGATCCGCCGCCAGAAGAAGACCAGGATCGACAGCAGCGTCCCGGCGTGGAGCACGATGTTGACGGCCCGGTCCGGGCCGACGCCGCCGAACAGCTCGGCCACCAGCACCAGATGGCCCGAGGAGCTGATCGGCAGGAACTCGGTGACTCCCTGAACCACCGCCAGGACGAGGATCTCCAGCGCGCTCATGGCGAGCTCCGCTGGTGAGCCGGCCGCAGCAGGTCGAACAGCGTCTTGACCGGCGCGAAGGTGGCGATCGGAACCTCCACGAAGAGCGTGTTCCAGCGCGCCATCGCACCATTCCACAGCCCCGGCCGCTCGAGCGCCCTGAGCTCGCGCCCGTCCTGCGACTTGCTCGAGATGAAGACCGCGGCCGGATCCACGAAGCGCTCGAGGTCGAAGTGGCGGCCGCGCCGATCGCGCGGCGCACAGGCAAGGTCCACCGGATTGAAATGCGTCCCCGCTTCGAAGATCGATCGCTGCGTCGCGTCCCCGGAGTCGATCTGCGACCGCTCGACGATCTGCAGCGACGCCCGGCCGCCCTCCGAACCCACCCAGAACGGACCGCCACCCGGCTCGCCTTCGTTGCGCACCACGCCGCAGACCCGCAGCGGGCGGTCGAGACGGTCGACGAGATAGCGGCGCTGGGCCTCGGCCGCGGCGCCGGCGAGCTCGGGTGGCGGGCTCGTGCCGAGCTCGTTCGCCAGGAGCTCGAAGCCGGCCTCGACCAGCGCGCTCGACGGCGTTGCGGCCTCCAGCCCCTCGAGCAGCTCGAAGGCGCTCGCCTGCAGCCGGACGAGATAGCCGGCGAGCACGTGCTTCCAGTGGGCGATCTCCTGATGGCGGGGCTCGGGCAGCACGTTGTCGATGTTCTTGACCAGCACGACGTCGCCATCGAACCCGGCCAGGTTGGGCAGCAGGGCCCCGTGGCCGCCGGGCCGCAGCAGCAGGCGGCCGTCGTCCAGCCGGAAGGGGCGATCCTCGAGGTCCACCGCCAGCGTGTCGGTGGCCGGCGACTGCACCGAGAAGGTCACCTCGAAGCGCGCGCCGTAGCGCTCGAGGAGCGGCTCGCGCAGCCGCTCGAGCAGCGAGCCGAAGGCGTCGAGGTAGCTCTCCGCGACGGTGAAATGAAGCCGGCAGACCCCGCCGGCGTCGGCCACGCACGGAACCGACTCGATCAGATGCTCCTCGAACGCGGTGCGCGGGCCGTCGTCGTAGGAGTGGAAGCCGAGCAGCCCCTTGGGCAGCTCGCGGAATCCCAGGCCCGGCGTCTCGAGCAGACAGCGCACGATCGGCGCGTGGTCACCGGCCCGAACGCAGCCGTCGAGATCGTGTCCGGCGACCCGCATCGCCTGCCGCAGCTCGCCCGCGAACGGAAAGCGGTCGAGATTGTCGACCAGCTCCGGGGCCGCCGCGCCGCCCGCTTCGAGCGCCGGCGCGAGCGGCTCGAACATCCGGCTCGCCGCGCCGGAGGCCGGAACGAACTTCGACAGCCGGCCGGCGGCGGCCGCCGCCCGCCCCCGGGCCGCCAGCTCGCTCTCGAGCTCCCCGTCGACCGCCCGGATGCCGTCGCCGAGCCGGCACGGCCGCAGCAGCCTCGGGGCCGGTGGCGGCGCGGCCAGCAGGGCCAGCTGGCGCTCGGCCTCGCGGCGCGAGATGCCGACCCTCTCGAGCTGCTCGAGGTCCGAGCGCTCGAGACTCGGAACCCGGATCTCGCGGTCGTCGATCGTCATTCGTTCAGATGGCTCGAGCCAGCTGCCCCAGGCGCCGAGTCTGTCACGCTCCACGGCCCTTTCGAGTCCCCCCTTGCGCACGGATGAGGCGCTTCTCATCGAAGCGGCGGGCGGGGGGGCGCCTTCCCGGTGGCGGATTGGCGACCCGGCTGGTAGCCTGCTCTGCGCTCGACATGGGACCCCTGAGCGGCTTCAAGTTCATCGAGATCGCCGGCCTCGGCCCGACGCAGCTGTGCGGGATGCTCCTGGCCGACATGGGCGCGGAGGTCGTGCGCATCGAGCGGCGCGAGCCCGCGGCGCTCGACGCCCTCTTCCCCGAGCGCTACAACCTGATGAACCGCGGCCGCCGCTCGGTGGCGATCGACCTCAAGCGGCCCGCGGGGATCGAGGTGGCGCTGCGGCTGCTCGAGTCGGCCGACGCCTTGTTCGAGGGGTTCCGTCCCGGAGTGATGGAGCGGCTCGGGCTCGGCCCCGAGACCTGCATGTCCCGCAATCCCCGGCTGGTGTACGGGCGCATGACCGGCTGGGGACAGACCGGGCCGCTGGCCGGCAAAGCCGGCCACGATCCCAACTTCATCGCCCTCGCGGGCGTCCTGGACTCGATCGGCGAGCGCGACGGCGCGCCGGTCCTACCGCTCAACCTGATCGGAGACTTCGGCGGCGGCGCCCTCTACCTGGCCGTGGGTCTGCTCGCCGCCATCCTGGAGGCTTCGAGATCGGGCCGCGGCCAGGTGGTCGACGCCGCCATGCTCGACGGCTCGATCTCGCTGATGACCATGATCTACGGCCTGCTCGCGGCCGGCTCGTGGCGGCCCCGGCGCGGCCACAACCTGTTCGACGGCGGCGCGCATTTTCATCGGCCCTACCGGACCAAGGACGGCAAGTACGTGGTCGTCGGCGCCCTCGAGCCCCGCTTCTACGCCGCCCTGCTCGAGGCCCTGGGCATCGAAGCCGACCTCGAGAGCTACGCGCGACCGGCGGCCTGGGAGAGGCTGCGGCCGAGACTCGAGGAGGCCTTCCTGACCCGCACCCGCGCCGAGTGGTGCGAGCTCTTCGAGCGGCTCGACGCCTGCGCCTCGCCGGTCCTATCGCTCGAGGAAGCGCCCGAGCATCCGCACAACCGCGAGCGCCGCACCTTCGTCACGGTCGACGGCATCGTCCAGCCGGCGCCGGCGCCGCGCTTCGATCGCACGCCGTCGGAGATTCGCTGTCCACCGCCGCGCCGGGGAGAGAACACGCGCGAGGCCCTCGGCGACTGGGGATTCGAGCCGGCCGAGATCCGGCGCCTGATCGAGAGTCGAGTCGTCGGCGCGGCGGACGAGCCGGGCGGGCGGGGAGGGTCGGAGGCCTGAACCGGACAGCGGCCCGTTTCGCCTGGGCGCTGGCGCTGGCGCTGGCGGCCGCGACGGCGTCGGCGGACGACCGGCCGAGCCACGTACCTTCCGACGCGGCGCTCGAGCGCGCCGGCGCCCGGATCGGCGAGATCTCGGTGCGGGTCGAGGACATCTTCAACACCGAGCTGCCGCAAGAGAACCGGCGCCTCTACCGGCTGGCCAACCGGCTGCACCTCGACTCGCGGCCGGAGATGATCCGCAGCCAGCTCCTGTTCGCCACCGGCCAGCCCTATTCCAGCCGGTTGCTGCGCGAGACCGAGCGTCTCCTGCGCGGCCGGAAGTACCTCTACGACTGCTCCATCCGGCCACTCGGCTACCGCGACAACCGCGTCGATCTCGAGGTCTGGGTCAAGGACGTCTGGACGCTCAAGGTCGCGGCTGCGCTCAGCCGCAGCGGCGGCGCCAGCGAAAAGCGGCTGGAGCTCCAGGATCACAACTTTCTCGGCTCCGGCAAGTCGGTGAGCGTGCGGGCGGAAGACGCGGTCGATCGCACTTCGCTGAGCTTCCAGTACCGCGACAGCAAGCTGCTCGGCAGCTGGGTGCATCTCGACGCCCTCTACTCCGACAACAGCGACGGCGAGCGGATCGAGCTGGTCTTGAATCGGCCTTTCTTTGCTCTCGATTCGCGCTGGGCGGCCGGCGTGCGGATCAAGAGCGACCAGAGGCTCGACACGCTCTACGCCTTGGGCGAGCCCAGCGACAGCTACCGGCATCGGCAGGAGGAGATCGAGATCTTCGGCGGTCTCTCGCGCGGCCTGGGCCGGTCGCGGACCTGGCGTTGGCTTGCCGGCGCCACCTACCTGCGCGACCGCTTCGCCGACGCGCCGGACGGCGACCCGGCGCGCCGTCTGCCCGACGACCTGGAGCTCGCTTATCCCTGGGTCGGATTCGAATCCGCGGCCGCTGCTTTCGACGTCACGCGCAACCAGGACCAGATCGGACGCACCGAGGACGTGCCGCTCGGCGAGAGCTATGGCGCGCGCCTGGGGTTCGCGCCGACCGCCCTCGGAGCGAGACGCGATCAGCTGGTCTTCCGCGGGGCGCTCGAGTCGGGCCGTCGACCTTCCGAGAAGGCGATCCTGCTGGCCACCACCGCGGCTTCGGGGCGCTGGAGCCGCGCCGGATTCGAGGACCTGCTGGCGCGGGCCGAGGGCCGCTTCTACCGCCGCAGCCGCCGCGGCCATCTCTTCTTCGCCGGGCTCGAGCTGGCGGCGGCGCGCGATCTCGACGGGCGCGAGGTGCCGAAGGTCCTGCGCGTCGGCGCCGACCGCCGGATCCCGCTGCAGCTGCTGCTGGGCGGCGACACCGGCCTGCGCGGCTACCCGCTGCGCTACCAGGACGGCGAGGGGCTCGCCCTGCTCACCCTCGAGCAGCGCTTCTTCACCGGCCTCTATCCGTTACGGCTCGGCTACGTCGGCGCCGCCGTCTTCGTCGACGTCGGGCGCACCTGGCCGGGGGAGCACAGCGCGCCCAACCTCGGCTGGCTGAGCGACGTCGGGTTCGGGCTCAGGTTCAGCTCGAACCGCTCCGGCTTCGGCTCGGTCGTCCACTTCGACGTCGCCTTTCCGCTCGACCGGCAGGGGTCGATCGACAGCGTCCAGTGGCTGGTGACCACCAAGCAGAGCCTGTAGCGGCCCCGGCACCCCAGAACCGACTCCCGCCGCCTTCAGGAGGGGTGCGAGCCAGTCGAGGCCGGGGGGCGCCAGATCTCGCCTTCCAGGCGGGCGGCCCGGTTGCGGGCGGGCGCCAGCCGGCCGAGCTCGGCGCGCCACCGGTCCATCTCGAGCGCCGAGACCAGCGCGTCGAAGGCGTCGTCGCTGGCGGCCGCCGCCTCGCGGAGCTTCCCGTCGAGCCTCGGCGCGCGCTCGCTCACGAAGCGCCGGCGCTCGGGCTCGGCCGATTTCGTCAGCCGCCCGATGAACAGCCGCGGCCAGATCTCGACCACCATCGGCAGGCGCGGCGGATGGAACGGCCAGATCGCGAAGCCGGCGGCGCGCAGCCGGCCGAGAATCGGCATCCCGCGAATGCTGCCGACGCCGACGACGCCCGCGCCCCCGATCTGGTACACCGACAGCGGCCGCAGTCCGGTCTGGCGGGCGACCTTCAACTCCGTCTGCCGGTGCAGCAGGTCGCCGAGCGGCGGCTTCTTGCGGCCCGGCTTGCCCCAGAACGGAAACGGGCAGTGCGCGAGCCACTTCTCGCCCAGCCGCTCCGCCTCCTCCCAGACCGTCTCGACCGTCTTGTGGGCGCGCTTCTCGAGAAAGCCGCGCGGAAAGGAGAAGGCGAAATCGAGGCCGGCGACGAGGTTCGGGTCCCGCTCCGCCTCGGCGATCAGGTGCTCGGCGATCTGGTCGCGAGCGCGGCCGTTCTCCAGCCGGCGAACCTCCCCGCGGGCGGCTTCGCACAGCCAGATCTTCCGGCGCGCCCCGCGCGCGGCACCCGACCAATCGACGGCGAGGATGCGATTCGGCTTCAAACGGACTCGTCCCTCGGAGCCCCGCGAGTCTAACCCGGCCTGGTGACCGACCCGCGCTCGAAACGCCGGAGCCACCTCGATCCGCCCGCGTCTTG
>JBFGLX010000014.1:0-22754 GCA_041575955.1 Thermoanaerobaculia bacterium | reverse complement strand
GTGCCAGGTCCGCCCCGGGTGCCCGCTGGCGGCGGCTCCAAATCGCTGATAGAGTAAAGGCTACCGCCGCTCCCGACGGGGGCGGCTTGGCGTATTTGACCGCCTGAGACGTACTTATCGCTGAAAGGAGCGCTTATGGGACGCGCCAATCAAGCGTCGATGGTCCGGCGACAACGCGAGCGAGAGCGCCAGCTCAAGCGCCGCGAAAAGCAAGCTCTACGAGCCGAGCGCAGGGAGCAGAAGAAGGCCAGCGCCGCCGAGCCCACCGAAGAGTTCGACAATCCGATGGACGATCCCAGCATCGACTGGGGCGCCGCCGTGCGCGAGACCGAGGTCAAGCTCGACGAGGACATGCAGGTGATCGAGGAGGCCGAGCCCAAGACCGCGTCCCCCAACGCCGTGTCCAAGGGCGCGTAGCGGCCCGGGCTCGTCAGACGGTCCCCGGCCGCGCCCTGTCGTGACGCCCTATCGCCTCGGCATCCCTCTCCTCGCGGCCCTGCTTTCGATCCCGGTTGCCGGCTTCGCCCAGCCGGCAGCCGCCCCCGCCGCCAGGAACTATCGGGAAGCCCACGGCGCGCGCATCCTGCGCGACTTCTCCCGGCTGCTCTCGATCCCCAACGTCGCCAGCGACAGCGCCAACATCCGGCGTAACGCCGAGCACATTCGGGAGGAGCTGAGCGTGCGCGGCGTCGCGGCCGAGCTCTGGACCCTGCCCGGCGCGCCGCCGATCGTCTACGGCGCCCTCGACGTGCCCGGCGCCACGCGCACCCTGGGCATCTACGTCCACTACGACGGCCAGCCGGTCGACGAGAGCCGGTGGACGAACCCGCCCTGGTCGCCGACTCTCTACACCGCCGCCCTCGAGAGCGGCGGGGTGCCGCGCGAGCTGCCGGCCGACGGCGAGCCGATCGACCCCGAGTGGCGGATCTACGCCCGCGGCTCGGGCGACGACAAGGCGCCGCTCGCGGCGCTGTTCGCCGCCCTCGACGCGCTCGCCGATGCCGGCCGCCGGCCGAGCTCGAACCTGCGCCTGCTGTTCGAGGGCGAGGAGGAGGCGGGCTCCGACCATCTGCGGGACTACCTCGAGGCCCATCGGGCCGAGCTCGACGCCGACGTCTGGCTGATCTGCGATGGGCCGGTGCACCAGAATCGGCAGCCGCAGCTGGTCTTCGGCGTGCGCGGCTACACCGGCCTCGACATCACCGTCTTCGGCGCCCAGCGCTACCTGCACAGCGGCCACTACGGCAACTGGGCGCCGAATCCGGCGCTGCGGCTGGCTCGGCTGCTGGCGAGCATGAAGGACGCCGACGGCCGCGTGACGATCGAGGGGTTCTACGACTCGACCGAGCCGGTGGGCGCGGCCGAGCGCGAGGCGATGGCGGCGCTGCCCGACTTCGACGGCGAGCTGCGGCGCGAGCTGGGACTCGCCGAGACCGAGGCGGCCAACGCCCCGCTCGCCGAGCGGCTGCTGATCCCGTCGCTCAACGTGCGCGGCATGGCGAGCGGCGCGATCGGCGACGCGGCGCGCAACGTCATCCCCACCGAGGCGACCGCCAGCCTCGACATCCGGCTGGCCAAGGGCGACGACCCGGTCGCCATGCTCGACCGGGTCGAGGCGCACGTCCGAGCTCAGGGCTACCACGTCGTCCGGGAAGCCCCCGACGAAGCCACCCGCCTGGAGCACCCGCTGATCGCGCGCATCGACCGCTACCCGGGCTATCCGGCCGCCCGCACCGCGGTCGGACTGCCGGTCGTCCGGCCGATCGTCGAGGCCGCCCGCCGGGCTTCGGCCGATCCGGTCCTGCTGGTGCCCACCATGGGCGGCTCGCTGCCGCTCTACCTCTTCACCGAGCTCCTCGCCCGCCCGATCGTCATCGTCCCGATCGCCAACCACGACGACAACCAGCACGCCCCCGACGAGAACCTGCGGATCGCCAACCTCTGGTACGGCATCGATCTGATGGGCGAGCTGCTGACGATGCCCTGAAGCCGGTGGGCCGGGAGGTCCGTTGGGACCCGCAGCGGACTTCACTTGCATTCTGAGACAATTGTGCTATAGTGCAACCGTAATGAGCGAACCCGCCGCCTGTATCCCCCTCGAGAAGCTTCTCCCGACCGAGCTGTTCAAGGCGCTCGGCGATCCGAATCGGATCGCGATCCTGTGCGACCTGTGCGAGTGCCGGGGCGGCCCGAAGACGGTGAGCGAGCTGGCGGCCGAGCTGCCGGTCGACCTGTCGGTCGTCTCGCGCCACCTCGGGGTGCTCAAGCGGGCCCGGGTGCTCGACGCCGAACGCAACGGCAAGAACGTCCAGTACAGCGTGCGCGCCGGCGACCTGGTCGCCATCCTGCGGTCGCTCGCCGACGCCATCGAGAGCTGTTGTCCAGCTTCGAAGCCCACCGAAACCGAGACGCGGACCGGACCGGCCGAGCCGGGCTCCGTCTCCCAACCGTAAGGAGCCGACCATGAAGCGGTTCATGACCCCGCGCGTCGCCCACTGCTGCGAAGGCGCCTGAATCCGGTCCCGGGCACGACCGTAAACTGCCCATTCCTTCCCGAAGCCAAAACCCTGGCCACGCCCGACCCGTACCTCTCGAAGTACCGCCGACCCATACCCTCCACCCGGAAAGGAGAGTTCTCCATGAAGCGCAGAGCCTTCGCCACCTTGTCCCTCGCCGCCACCCTCCTGCTGCCGGTCGCGGCCGCCGCGGAAGTGCCCGTCGGGCCGCCGCGCGTGAGTCCGATGGCCGTCGTGTCGCAGGTCGTCGGCGTCAGTGAAGTCACGATCGTCTACAGCCGGCCGGGAGTTCGGGACCGGACGATCTGGGGCGAGCTGGTGCCGCTCGGCGAGGTCTGGCGCACCGGCGCCAACGAGGCGACCACGTTCACGATCACCGACGACGCCAAGATCGACGGCCAGGCGCTCGCCGCCGGCAGCTACGGGCTGTTCACCATCCCCGGAGAGGCCGAGTGGACGGTGGTCTTCAACAAGGTCGCCGATCAGTGGGGGGCTTTCAGCTACGACGCCGCCCAGGATGCGCTCCGCATCCAGGTCAGGCCGCGCGACGCGCCGTTCAAGGAGCGGTTCGAGATCGGCTTCAGCGAGGTCGGCGTCGACTCGACGACCGTCAGCCTGCGCTGGGAGAAGATCGAGATTCCGTTCGACGTGCAGTTCGACGTCCAGCAGGCGGCGATCGATCGCGCCCGGGAGTTCGTCGCCAACGCCGCCCCCGAGGACGGCCGGATGGTCTGGAACTGGGCCAACTACTGCTATCAGAACGACGTCAACACCGAGGAGGCCCTCGGCTGGGCCACCAACCTGGCCCAGGCGGCGCCGATGTACTGGACCCACGCCCTGGCCGCGCGGCTCAAAGCGGCCACCGGCGATCGCGCCGGCGCGGTCGCCTCGGCCACGGCGGCCCTCGAGCGTGCCGTGGCCGAAGCCGAGCAGCCCGGCGTCGCCGGCGACTCCCAGACCCTCAAGGGCGAGCTCGAGGGCTGGCAGGCCGCGGACTGAAGTCCTGGCTCGGCGCTGCCGCCGAGCAACCGGTGAGAGGAGGGCGGGGCCCGATCATCCCCCGCCGAAAACGAGCACCAGCTGCGCCCAGCCGGCGACGAACCCGAGCGCGCCGCCGAGCAGGATGAGCTTCCACTCGTCTTCCTGGAAGCACGGCCGCAGGAGATCCTGGAACTGCGCCGGCGGCAGCGCCTCCATGCGCTCGCGCAGGAAGCGCTCGGCGACCCGCGCGCGCTCGCGGTTGAAGAGCGGGTCGTCGAACGGGCGCACCGAGACCTCGAGGGCGGCCTCGGCCGCCTCGCGGCGCATCTCGTCGAGCCGCTCCTCCCCCACCGCGAGGCCGGCGACGAGGCCCGCGGCGCCGAGGGCGTCGTCGACGATCGGCCGGATGTTCCGGCGCACGATCTCCTCGAGGCGGCGCGCGCGCGGTCCGCTGACCATCGTCTCGGCCAGCGCCCGCACGGTGAGGATCTCGCGCGTCACCAGGCCGCACCAGACCGCCGCGACCTCGCGCTGCCGCTTCAGGAACAGCCCCTGCAGGGTCCACGGCCCGAGCCGGCGCGGCTCGAGCGGCCGGAAGATCAGGTTGAGGGCGATCCAGTTCGTGGCGTAGCCGACGATCAGGCCGAAGACCGGCAGCACCCACCAGCTGGGCGCGAGGATCCAGACGCCGAGCTGCACCAGGCCGAACAGGAAGCCGAAGTAGAACCCCGAGCGCACGATGAAGTCGAACTCGGCCCGGCCGCTCTCGAGGAAGAGGCGGTTCAAGAGCGCCTTGTCGCCCTCGAGACGCGCGGTGATCATCTGCTTGAAGTCGATCATCTCCTCGATCTCCGCGCCCGCCTCCGCCACCAGCCGCTCGACCAGATCCGGCAGATGCTCGTGCACCCGCAGGTAGACCCGCCGCTTGACCAGCGACGGCAGCCGGCCCCAGAGCTCGGGATGGGCCTCGCCGACGATCCGATCGGTGTGCCGCTCGAGCTGCGGGGCGACCCAGTCGCTGATCTGCGCGGCGATCACCTCGGGCTCGAGCCTCTCGAACAGCTCGCTCAGGTTGCCCAGCCGAGCCATCGAGGTGTCGACGAAGATGGCGGCCATCTTGGTCGCCTTGGAGGGAATGATCCCCTGCCAGCCGAACGGCCGGCGGCCGGCGTACTCGAGCGGCAGGAAGGTCATCTTGACCGCCACCCAGTTGGTCGCCCAGCCGACCGCGCCGGCGACGAACGGAATGCTCGCGTACTTCCAGAACCGCGGGTCCTGGAGCCAGTCGGGCAACTAGCGGATCACCCCTCTCACCCTCGATCCCTCTCTCCCTCGAGGGGAGAGAGGGACGCCGTTCGATCGGATCGCCCCTCTCACCCTCGATCCCTCTCTCTCCCTCGAGGGGAGAGAGGGACGCCGCCCCCCGGCACCTGCTTTGTCGAGGCCTGGCCGCCTGCTACCCATGGGTCTGCCGGAAGTCGGCCATGAAGTCGACCAGCACCTCGACCGACTCCCGCTCGAGAGAATTGTAGAGCGACGCCCGCACGCCGCCGACCGAGCGGTGCCCCTTGAGCCCGACCAGGTTGCGCGCCTCCGCCTCGGCCAGGAACGCCTGCTCGAGGCGCTCGTCGGGCAGCCGGAAGGTCACGTTCATCAGCGACCGGCTGGTGGGCAGCGCGTGCCCCCGGTAGTAGCCGTCGGAGTCGTCGATCGCCTCGTAGAGCAGGCCGGCCTTGCGCCGGTTGCGGGCGTCGATGGCCGCCAGGCCGCCGCTTTCGAGGAGGCGCCGGAGCACCAGCCCGACGACGTAGATGGCGAACACCGGTGGCGTGTTGAGCAGCGAGCTCTTGGCCGCCATCGCGGCGTAGCTCAGGGTCTCGGGCAGGTTCGCCGGGGAGCGCTCGAGCAGGTCCTTGCGCACCAGGACGACGGTCACGCCCGCCGGTCCCAGGTTCTTCTGGGCGCCGGCGTAGATCACTCCGAAGGGCTCGAGGTCGAGCGGGCGGCTCAGGAAGTCGGACGACATGTCGCACGCCAGCGGAGTCGAGCCGGCAGCCGGCACGTAGGGATACTGGGTGCCGCGGATGGTGTTGTTGCTGGTGTAGTGGAGGTAGGCGTCGCCGGGCCCGGCCGCGAGCGAGCCGCGCTCCGGAACCCGGTCGTAGCCGCTGTCGCGGCCGCTCCAGATCTCGCGCGCGTCGCCGTAGCGCAGCGCCGCCTCGAGCGCCATCTCGCTCCAGCGGCCGGTGGTCACGTAGGCGGCCCGCCCGCCGCCGAGCAGGTTCATCGGCACGGCGCTGAACTGGGTGCGGGCGCCACCGGCCATGAACAGCACCTCGTGGTCGTCGGCGCCCCCCAGCAGGTGCTTGAGATCGGCGATCGCCCGCCGGTGGACCCGGTCGTAGCGCGGGCCGCGATGGCTCGACTCGAGGATCGACATCCCCGAGCCGTGGTAGTCGAGCAGCTCCGCCTGCACCTGTTCAAGGACCGACAGCGGCAGTGTGGCCGGGCCGGCGCCGAAGTTGTGCACTCTCATAAGGACGTCTCCATGAAGCGCGCCGCCACCGCGGCGGGCGTCTGCCGGTCGCGATCGACCGCCAGGTTCAGCTCCTGCATCGTCCGCTCGTCGATCCGGTCGGCGAGCTCGCGCACCGCCGCCGCGACGCCGGGCCGCTCCTCGAGCAGGGCGGCGCGCGCCAGGACCACGGCGTCGTAGGGCGGAATCACCTCGAGGTCGTCGTCGAGGAGCCGCAAGTCGTCGGCCGCGATCCGGCCGTCGGTCGAGAAGGCGCTGATGACGTCGACGTCGCCGGCCGCCAGCGCCTGGTACATGAGCGACGGGTCCATGCTGCGCCGCTGGCGAAAGGCGAAGCCGTAGGCGCGCTCGAGCGCGCGCCACTCGGAGCGGCTGAAGAACTCGAAGTCGCCGCCGAGCTCGAGCTCGCCCGACACTCGCGCGAGATCGCCGAGGCTGTCGACGCCCAGAGCGTCCGCCCGCTCGCGCCGCATCGCCAGAGCGTAGGCGTTCTCGAACCCGAGCGCACCGAGCATCACGATGCCGTGCTCCTCGACCAGGAAGCGCTCGACCTGCCGCAGGACCTCGACCCGGCTCTCGCCCGCGCTCTCCCGGCCCATGAGCGTCGCCCAGATCGTGCCGCTGTAGTCGACGTAGAGATCGATCTCACCGGCGACCAGCGCGTCGAACGCCACCGTCGACCCGAGCGAGGAGACGGCGCGGCTCTCGACGCCCGTCCGGCGCTCGATCTGCAGCGCCAGCAGCTCGCTCAGGATGTACTGCTCGGTAAAGGTCTTGGCGCCGATCCGCAGCTCGGCCCGCCCGGCCCTGCCCGCGCCGCCGGCGAGCAGGGTGATCCCGGCGAACAGATAGAGCGCGGCCAGCACCGCGATCGCCACGGCGACCCGCCGCGGACGGCGGCCGGCGACCCCCTGCTCGAGCAGCCTCACCAGGCCGTCGAGCACCAGCGCCAGCGCCGCCGCGGCGACGCAGCCGACCAGAACGGAGTTGAAGTTGCGCGTCTGCAGGCCGCTGAAGATGTAGTTGCCGAGACTCGTCGCTCCGACCGGCGTCGACAGGGTCGCCGTGCCCACCACCCAGACCGTCGCGGTGCGGACGCCGGCCACGATCACCGGCGCCGCCAGCGGCAGCTCGACCCGCAGCAGGCGCTGCCGCGGCGTCATCCCCACCGCTCGGGCCGCCTCGATCAGCGAGTCGTCGACGCCGGCGATCCCGGTCACCGTGTTGCGCAGCATCGGCAGCAGGCTGTAGACCGACAGCGCCACGATCGCCGGCAAGAAGCCGATGCTCGACAGCCGCGCGCCGAAGGCGGCCTCGGACCAGCGGCCGAGGAGCGCCAGGAGCGGCACCATCACCGCCAGCAGCGCCAGGCTCGGGATCGTCTGGACGACTCCGGCGGCCCCCAGCACCAGCCGCTCGGCGCGCGGCCGGTGGCTCACCCAGACGCCGGTCGGAACGCTGATCAGAAACCCGGCCAGGAGCGCGATCAGGGTGAGCTGGAGGTGCGCGGTCAGGTACCCGGGCAAGAGCGCCAGCTGCTCGCTCAATCCGGCTCCTCCGCGCCGGCACGGCCCCCGGTCCGCACCCGCGACAGGATCCGCGCGTGGCGGCGCGGCGCTGCCAGCAGCTCGACGACGCACGCCGCGGCCGGAGCGCTCACCAGCTCACCGGGCGCCCCGATCTGGGCCAGACGCCCGCGCTCGAGCACCGCGATCCGATCGGCCAGCAGCAGCGCCTCGGACATGTCGTGGGTCACGAACACGCCGGTCAGGCCGAGGGCCCGCCGGATGGTCTCGAACGAGCGCTGCAGCCGATCGCGGGTCGCCGGGTCGAGGGCGCCGAACGGCTCGTCGAGCAGCACCACCCGCGGCTCGCCGGCGAGCGCGCGTGCCAGACCGACGCGCTGCTGCTGGCCGCCCGAGAGCTCGCTCGGCCAGCGCTCTCGATAGACCGCCGGGTCGAGCTCGACCAGTGCGAGCAGCTCGTCCACGCGCACCGCGACGCGCCGGCGGTCCCAGCCGAGCAGCTCGGGAGTGAGCGCCACGTTCTCGCCCACCGTCAAGTGCGGGAACAGTCCGATCCCCTGGAAGACGTAGCCCATCCGCCGGCGGTGCGCCCACGCCGGTCCAGCGCGCAGGTCTTCGCCGTCGATCAGCACGCGGCCGCCCGTCGGCTCCACGAGCCGGTTGATCATCTTGAGGGTCGTCGTCTTGCCCGAGCCCGAGCCGCCCACCAGGAAGAGCAGCTCGCCGCGCTCGACGGTCAGCGACAGGCGGTCGACGGCCGTGGTCTCGCCGTAGGACTTGGAGAGGTTCCGGAGCTCGATCACGCGCCGCCTATGATGGCATGCGCCCTCACTCCTCGAACGGCAGCGCCGCACCCAGCTTGCGCGCCAGGCGGTCGCGGATCCAGCCCGGGTCCCACCACTCGATCGGGTTGACCGCCATCCCCTGGAGCAGCACCGTGAAGTGCAGGTGGTCGCCCCCGGCGAGGCCGGTCTGGCCGGTGCGGCCGAGGACCTGGCCGCGCTCGACCGTCCGGCCTTCCTGGACGTCGATCGAGGAGAGATGGCCGTAGAGGGTCATCAGGCCGTAGCCGTGGTCGAGGACTACGGCGTTGCCGTAGATGCCGAAGTAGCGGGCCAGCACGACGACGCCCGCGTTGGCGGCCGGCAGCGGCGCGTGGCGCACGGACGCGAGATCGAAGCCGAGGTGATCCTGCCGATCGATCTCCTGGCCGCCGTAGTAGTACGTCCGCCGGTCGGCGAACGCCGACATCACCTGGGCGTTGGGCATCGGCAGGAACGCTCGCCGCCATAGGAACTCCGGCCGGCTCTCGCCGGCGAGCGCGACCAGCGTCTCGGCGTTCTCGCGTCGCAGGTCGCGGTTGATGAACAGGTAGTCGTCGACCGGGCTCTCGCCCTTGGGCGCGCCAGGGGTGTTGGCCAGGATCTCCGGCACGACCTTGGCGAGAAAGGCATCGCCGACCTCGATGTCGTCGGTCGAGTAGGCCTTGGGGAAGAACTTGTCGACGAACGAGACGGTCGACCGATTGCCGACGTCGTCCTCGGCGGTGAGACGGAGCTCCGTGCTGTCGGTCAGATCGAACGGCACGCCGAACAGGGCGAAGCGCTGCCCGGAATCGCCGCCCGGCAGCGGAAAGCCGGGGAACCACCGCTCCCCCGCCTCGACGCCGTCGCGCACCGAGCTCTCGCCCACCCGGTAGACCACGACCTCGGCGCCGCCCTGGGTCGGATAGTGCTGGCTCGACAGGACGCTCAGCGGCGGCGGCGTCAGTCGAACCGGCAGGGTCAGCTCCTCGACCACCGGCTCGGGGCGGCGCAGCCAGGTGCCCGCCCGCGCCGCCGAGGCTCGCAGCGTCGCTTCGCCGGCGCGCAGATCCTCGACCGTGTCGCTGCCGACCTCGGCCTCGAGCACCGCGCGCCCGGTGCGGCGGCCCCAGAACGCCCACGGCGGGCGCGGAGCGTGACTCTCCTCGGCCAGCTCGACGACGCGCTCGCCCTGGATCAGCTCGAGCCGCAGCTCGGTCAGACCGCGCACCGGCTCCTCGAACGTCGCTCGAACCGGCGTGCTGCGGCCGATGCCGGGAAGGTCGGCCTCGAGCGACACCGCCGGCGCCGGGCCGATGCGCAGCGTGGCCAGCGCGGCGGCAGCCAGCACCGGCAGCGACAGGATGACCAGGGCGCGCTTGAGCTTCGATCCGGATCGCCGCTCGCCGAGCGGCGCGTCTCTCTTTCTGCTCACGGGGTCGGAGGATAGCAATCCGCGGCGGACGATGCGCTAGCTTTCGTCCCCGGCGTGCTCGCGGAAGCCCCGCATGACCTCCCGCTGCTCCGAGTACTTGCGGCGGGCGAGCACGAACTCGCGATGGCTGAAGCCGAGCTCGCTCGAGATCTGGCGGATCTGCGCCTCTTCGCTGCCGGAGATCGAGTCGTCGGCCGCCGAGACCGCGAACAGGCAGTCGAGCAGCTCGGCGCGCTGCTCGGGGGTGGCGATGGCGGCGAACTCGCGCGTGACCAGGAAGTTCTCGGTCTGACCGAAGAGCCGGTTCTGGCTCTTGGCGATCTGGACCACGAGCACCGCCTGCTCGTCCGGAAGGTGCCCGAGGCGGCGCACGATGTCCTCCATCGCGCGCGTCTCGGCCACCGAGATGTCCTGGTCGGCGTGCGCCACCCGACCCAGAATGTAGGCGAAGGCCGCGACGTAGCGCGCCCGCTCGGGCTCGAGAGCTTCGAGCTCGCCGACGATCCGGCGCACGGTCTCGGTGTCGCCACTCGGATCACGCGGCTCCGATCTGGTCCCGAACCCGATTGCGTCGAGGATCGACATGGCCTCGAGATTATCGCAGCCCTGCCTGCGATCCTCCGCACGCCTCAGGAGCAGTTGGAAACGCCGGAGTCCGAGGAGGGCGACTTCCCGGGCTTTCGAGTCGCCGGCTGCGACTTCAACTGAATGGAGTCTCGAAAGGCCGATCTTCCACTTGGCCAGGGTCCGCATGCTCGAGGGTCCGGGGGACGCCGCTGGTGGCGAGCCGGCCAGAAGCAGCCCTCCCAGCAAGAGCATCCCTGCATGAACCATGCATAGCGCATCGCGGGGGCTGAGTTTCGGTCGTGCAGGCGGGCGGCGAGTCCGAGCTGCGGCATTCCCAAGGGGTGGGGTCCCACCCCTCCGATTAGGTATTGCCCCCGTCGCGGCGGAGGAGAAAACTGAAGCTTCACGAGCAACGACCGATCTTCGAGGAGGTAACGATGAAGCGACTCGTCGCGCTGGCAGTGATCACCCTGGTCTGCGGCGTGGCCGAGGCCGGAGGCCGCAACTGGATGGACCACAAGCATCCCTACACGTTCCTGTTTGGCAATCACATCGATACGCACCAGGAGACGCATCTGACGAGCGCGGGCACGCTCAAGGGGTTTTTCTACGTGTTCTGGGACGGGACCTTCACCGATGATGGGCTGCCGGTCGCGAAGCACTGCACCGGCCCCGACCACTACGCCCTGGGGTGCTTCGCCGGCTGGCACATCGAGGCGGAGCCGTGCATCGAGGAAGTCAACGGCTGCCAGGCGACCTTCCTTTACCACAACCACGACCACCCGGTCTGGCTGATGGGCTCGCGCGCTCAGATTCCGCAACCGGGGAGCTACACCCACATGCACTGGCTTACCGAGGGCGCCGATCACGACGGCACCTTCCTCCCCAGCAGTATCGAGGAGGTGGAGGCCTTCTTCGGCGTCGATATCTCGGTACCTCCGGAGTGCAATGTCTCGACGGCCAGCGCGCTCACCTCGGGTGTCGTCTGCCCAGGCTACATCCTGCAGATCAAAGCGACCGAGACCTTCGCCTTCCACCACGGAGGGGAGGACATTCCGGTGGGGCCCGGTATCGACAACCGCAGTCACCTCAACTTGGTGAGCAGCATTCCAGCCGCGGAGTCCGAGCACTAGGCCGCGTCGGGACCTCAGCCTGTTTCACGGGAGACCGTCGGAGCCCACACTCCTCTCGGCCGCAGAGGAGGCGCGAGTACTACCGAATCCGCTCACAAACGGAGTTGGTGGGGGCCTCTCGGCGAGGCTTGCCCGAGAAGCGCCGCTTCTGGGGCCAGCTTGGATGCGCCGCTCTTGTCCGCGCCGGCCCCTACTCGAGCGAGCGCGGTGCCTGCCATTCGTCCAGATCCTGACCTCGGTCCAGAAATCACCTTGGCACGCTGTCGAAGATTCGCGGGCCGCCTCTGCTCCCCGAGCCCGGGCGGATACAATCGCGCGGTGAAAGAACCGTCGCTGTTCTCGCTGGCAACGCTGCTCGTCCTGGTCGCCTGCTCGGCCCCCGAAGGCGTCTTCGTGCCCGGCCCCGACGACCCGCTCGGCTCATGGCGCGCGGTCCTGCGCTCGCCCGGGGGCGAGCTGCCGTTCGGCCTCGAGATCGAGCGCCAGGGGGAGGGCTACCGGGGGTTCGCGGTCAACGGCGAGGAGGCGCTGCCGTTCAGCGACGTCACGTTCGACGGCGAGCGGGTCCGCCTGGTCTTCGCCTGGTACGACTCGCGGATCGAGGCCGAGTTCGACGGCTCCGCCGACCGGCTGACCGGCGTCTGGACGAAGACCGTGCCGGCGGGCGTCTCGAGCCTGCCGTTCGCGGCCAGCCGTGGCGGCGGGCCGCGTTTCCGGCCCCCGGCCGAGGAGCGGCTGGAGCCGGGCGACGCCGCCGCCCGGCCCTCGATCGACGGCGTCTGGGAGGTGGCGTTCCGGGACGAGGACGGCAGCGAGCCGGCCCGGGGCGAGTTCCGGCAGGATGGCACGCGGGTGACCGGCACGTTTCTCACGCCGACCGGCGACTACCGCTACCTCGAGGGCAGCTACCAGGACGGCCTGCTCCGGCTGTCGGCCTTCGACGGCGGCCACGCCTTCCTGTTTCACGCCCGCGCGCGGCCCGACGGCGCTCTCGAGGGCGACTTCTGGTCGCGCGACACCTACCACGCCACCTGGAGCGCCCGGCGGCTCGACGATCCCGAGACCGATGTGATTCCCGACGCCTGGGAGCTGGTCGGCCTGAACAACGACGAGGGCCGGCTCGAGTTCAGCTTCCCCGACCTCGCCGGCGTGCCGGTGTCGCTCGCCGACGAGCGGTTCCGGGACAAGGTGGTGCTGGTCAACCTGTTCGGCTCCTGGTGCCCGAACTGCAACGACGAGGCGCCGCTGCTCGCCGAGTGGGCGCGCGCCTACCGCGAGCGGGGCCTCGAGGTGGTAGGCCTCGCCTACGAGTTCTCCGACGACGTCGGCCGCAGCCGGAGCATGGTCCAGCGCTTCGCCGCCCGCCACGGCATCGACTACCCGCTGCTGATCGCCGGCGTCAGCGACAAGGGCGCCGCCGCCGGCACGATGCCGGACCTGTCGGCGGTAGTCGCCTACCCGACGACGATCTTCATCGACCGCTCCGGCCGGGTGCGCGAGATCCACAGCGGCTTCGCCGGTCCGGGCACCGGCGCCCACCACGACCGGCTGGTGGCGGAGATGGTCGGCCTGATCGAGACCCTGCTCGCCGAGCCGGCGTGACCCCTCCGGTTGTAGCGGACGACGCCCCTGTCGACCGTCATGGAGGGAACGCGAGGACGGCCGCTACCGGAAGTAGCCTGAGAGCGTGCGCGCTTCGGCGCCCGGCTCGCGGACCTCGACCGTAACCCGGCGCCACCGGTTGCCGCCGAAGTCCTGGGCGTAGTACGAGATCAGGTACTGGCTGCGGAGCTCTTCCTCGATGTCTCGGTAGACGTCCTCGAGATCGTCGGTGACCCGGGTCAGGTAGACCTTGCCGCCGACCTCCGACGTCAGCTTGCGCAACCGGCCGAGGAAGCCGCGCACGGTCAGGCTCTTGCCGGCGGTGCGGTGGATCTCGTCGTTGGAGACGATGAAGTAGATCGGCGCTCCGACCCGGCGCGCGAAATCGAACGCCGTCCGGTAGGAGAAATCGGGGTCCTCGTCGGCGCCGTCCGAGAAGACGATCAGCGCCTTCTTGCCGCCGGCGCCCTGGAGCTGGACGAGGGAATAGACCACCGCCTTCCAGATCGCCGTCTGGCCGTCGGGCTTGAGCCGGTAGAGGCCGTCGACGACGCCGGTCATGTCCGAAGTGGTGTCGCGGGTCAGCTCCGGCTCGTTGCCGAAACCGACGACGAAGGCCCGGTCGCGGCGCGTCCGCAGACTCTGGACGAAGCTCGCGGCGGCGTCCTGGACCTCCGGCAGCTTGACGAACATCGACGCCGAGGAGTCGATCGCCAGACCGACCGTCAGCGGCTGGTCGCCGGCGTCGCCGAACCCGGCGAGCTTCTGCTCGACGCCCTCTTCGAGCACCAGGAAGCTGTCGCGCTCGAGACCGCGAACCGGCCTGCCCCGGCGGTCGGTGACCACCACGTAGAGCTCGACCAGGTCGACGTCGAGCCGCTCGGTCGAGCCCCGGCTGTTGACGAACACCACGTCCTCGGCGGTGATGCCGTCTTCGAGATGGCCGACGACGCGTACGAAGCCGCTCGCATTGTCGGGCGGCACGGTCACCTGCTGGACGAAGGGGGGCGCGAAGCGCGTCGCCACCAGCTCCTCCTTCCAGTAGAACTCGACCCGGTTGAGCTCGCCGCCGCGCGGCGTCTCGATCCGCGCCTCCACCTCGACCGGGCCGACCACCTGGCGCTCCGACGACGCCCCCTTCGGCTCCGGCCGGACGATCCGGACCCGGAACGCGCCCATGCCGGCGTTGACCGTGAGCAGATCGCGTCCCAGCTCTTCGCCGTCGCTGCCGAACGCCACCGCCTCGATGCGATGCGTCTCGGGCAGCTTGCCGAGATCGACGGTGGTCGAGTAGGGCGGCGCCATCGCGCTGCCGATCGGCTTGCCGTCGAGCAGGAAGTCGACCCGCGCGACGCGCGCCTGGGAGACCACGGTGTCGAACGTGGTGCGTCCCATCACCATCGCCGCCTCCGGCGCCATCAGATGAACCGCCTTGGGCGCCGGCAGGATGAGCGACCCGCTGTCGAGGCCGAGATCCGCATCGGCCACCTCGAACGAGGCGACGGTGCCGCCCCAGCGGCCCGAGGCGAGCTCCTCGACGAACACCACCACCACCGGCTCGCCGTCCCGGGGGAGCGCCAGCGGCAGGACGAAACGCGCCGCGTCGTTGACGCTCTCTTCGGCCTCGGCGAGATCCACCACCTGGTGGAAGATCTGCGAGTCCGACTCGTCGCGGCCCACCGCCACGGTCACCCGCAGCGGCCGCGAGCCGGCGGCCGGCAGACCCTCCGGATCGACTTCCAGGACCAGCGTCGCCGGCGACGCCTCGCCGGCGGCAGGGACGCCCGAGGCGACCGCGGCCGAGACGTAGATCTCGCCATCGCCCGCTCCGTCCGCCAGGTAGCTCCGGGCGCGCTCGGCCGAGATCACCTCGGGGGTCGCGTCCCCGGTCCAGGCCCGGGCACGCAGGGCGGCGCCCTGGCCCGACTTCCAGCGCACGGCCACCGGCATGAGGCCGCCGACCGGATCCGCCCGGCTGGTGAAGCGCACCAGCCGCCGATCCGCCAGCCGCCGCACCGCCGCGCCGAGCGCGAGCCGGTCGAGCACCACCTCGCCGCCGGTGGCCGCCGCCAGCGCCTGCAGCGGCTCGTACGGCGTCAGCAGCCGCGGCTGGTAGGCCTCCTCGAGGCGGCGCCGCTTCTTGAGGCGGTCGAGCACCTTGGTGGGGTCGATCGTCGCCACCGTCCGGTCCACCTGGCGGCCGTCCCGGAGCACCGTTTCGACCTCGACGTTGTCGGCGTCGGGGTCGCCCGCGCTCGGATCCTCCGCCAGCAGGCCGTCCCCCTGATTGGGAGGCGCGTACGAGATCACCGTCCAGCCGTAGACCGCGAGCGCCTGGGCGATCTCTTCGACGGTCGGCGTGACCTCCGGGCGCGGCAGGCCGAGCGCCGCCTGGCGCCAGCGGCTCTTCTCGACCAGCGCGCCGTAGAATTCGGCCGGCGCCGAGTCGAAGCCGCTGGTGACCAGGAGCACCGCCTTCGGCCCCGGCGCGTCCTGATCCGACAGCCAGCCGAGCAGATGGTCCCGCTGGCGGTCGAGGAGCTCAACCTCGTCGGCGACGGCACCGCGCATGGCGGCGCCCAGCTCGGTGACTCGCTCGGCGGCCAGCGCGCTGCCCTCCTCCGCCGCTTCTTCTTCGAGCAGGTGCTCGGCGATGAACCCGGCACGCACCGCCATCTGCCCGCCTTCGCTGGTCTGGCGCACCAGCAGCCAGCGCAGCGCCTCGTCGAGGGCCACCGGATCGCGCGTCGGCGGCAGCGTCATCCTGAGCGTCTCGCCGGCGAGCACGATCTCGACCGTGCCGAGCTCGGTGAGACGGTTCGCCTGCTCCGCCAGGTCCAGGACCGCGCTGCGGTAGACCGGCGGCTCGACCAGGAGCAGGTCGAAATAGAGCACGATCCGCCAGGGCTCGGAGAGCGGCTCGACCGCGGTCACCTCCCGGGCGCTCCCGTCCTCCACGACCTCCAGCAGCGCGGGCTCGAGGCCGTCCGGGCTGGCGCCGACCGCCTCGACCAGCAATTCGCTCGGCCGCAACCGCTCGCCGCGCGCCAGATCGGGCGTCAGCAGGAGTGCCAGAGAGGCGAGAAGGGTGAATCCGAAACGCGTTGATGACATGGTCAAACCGCTGCGGTCGGCGCGAGAGGGGGCTGCGCGCGTCCCGGGGCTGGCCCTTTCAAGCAATTGTCGTGCCCCGCCGCCGATTGACCGGCCGCCCCGGCGATGATACCTTCTTGCCCGATCGCGTTCAGACTGAACGGCTTCCAAAGCCGCCCCCAAAACGGCTCGATTACGCTCAGCTCGCCCGGACGCGATCGCGCACCGTCACCGACGCGGCGCAAGCCGCGCTCAAAATAGTTTTCCGCACTTTCAACGGGAGATCGTCATGTCCTCAATCTTCGAAGCTCTGACCGAGCAGCTCGGGGGCTCGGCCCTCGATCAGATCAGCCGCCAGATCGGCGCCGACCCATCGGCAACCAAGGAAGCCCTGCCGGCCGCCCTCGGCGGCCTGATGGCGGCGCTCGCCAACAACAGCGCCCGCAAGGAGGGCGCCGAGGCGCTCGACAGCGCGCTGGCCCGCGACCACGACGGCCGCGTCCTGGAGAACCTGGGCGGCTTCCTCTCCAACCCCCAGGGCGGCAGTGGCATCCTCAAGCACGTTCTCGGCGGCAAGAAGCCGGCGGTCGAAGCCGGCATCAGCCAGGCCAGCGGACTCGACCCGAACTCGGCGGGCCAGCTGCTCAAGGTCCTGGCTCCGATCGTCATGGGCGCGCTCGGCAAGGTCCGCCAGGAGAAGGGTCTCGACGCCGGGGCGCTCTCCGGCATCCTGGCCCACGAGCGGCAGGAAGTGGTCCGGAAGGCGCCCAAGGCCGACCTGCTCACCAGCCTCCTGGACGCCGACGGCGACGGCCAGATCATCGACGATCTGGCATCGAAGGTCGGCGGCGGCCTGCTCAAGAACCTGCTCGGGAGGTAGCCGGACCGCGCTCGCGCAACGCGAACCTCGGGGCGCCGGTCCGCGCGGCCGGTGCCCCGTTGAACTTCAACCCAACTATCGATCTGAAACAGGAGAATCTCGTATCATGGGACTGTTCGATTTCGTGAAGGACGCCGGTGCCAAGATTTTCGGCGGCGACGACAAGAAGGCCGCGCCCAAGAGCGCGGCGGCCCCGGCGGACACTGCCGAGGACAAGAGGCTCGCCGACCGGCAGCGGGCGATGAGGTTGGTGAACACGGTGGAGCGGCTCAAACTCGGCGTCAGCGGCCTGAGCATCCGGGTCGACGGCGACACCGCGACGGTGAGCGGCACGGCGAGCTCGCAGGCGGAGCGCGAGAAGCTCGTGCTGGTGGTCGGCAACACGGCGGGCATCGCGCGCGTCGACGACCGCCTGGAGGTCGAAACGCCCGAGCCCGAGGCGACGTTCTATACCGTCAAGCCCGGCGACTCGCTGTCGAAGATCGCCAAGGAGCACTACGGCAACGCGATGAAGTACCCGGTCATCTTCGAAGCCAACCGTCCGATGCTCGAGAACCCCGACAAGATCTATCCCGGACAGGTCCTGAGGATTCCGCCGCTCGAAGGGTGAACCGAACGGATCGCACGGTAGTCGACGCCCTCGCCGAGCGCGCCCGGAGCCTCGGTGACCAGCCGGCGCTCAGGGTCAAGCGCGACGGCGAGTGGCGCGCGACTACCTGGTCCGGGTACCACGCCTCGGTCCTGCGCGCGGGCCGCGCGTTCCTGAAGCTCGGCCTCGAGCCCGGCCGCGGGGTCAACATCCTCGGCTTCAACCGGCCGGAGTGGTTCATCGCGTCGCTGGGCTCGGTGGCGGCGGGCGGCCTGCCGGCGGGCATCTACACCACCCTCACCGCCGAGCAGTGCCGCTACATCGCCGATCACAGCGAGGCGGCGGTCGCGGTGGTCGAGAACCAAGGCCACCTGGAGAAGTTCCTGGCCGTTCGCGACCGGCTGCCCGGCCTGCGGGCGATCGTCCTGATGGAGGGCGCCAGCGACGCGCCGGACGTCTACACCTGGGCCGAGCTGATGGCGCTCGGCGACGACGCCCTGCAGCCCGAGCTCGACCGGCGGATCGCGGCGCTCGACGCGCACGACCGCTGCACGCTGATCTACACCTCCGGCACCACCGGGCCACCCAAGGCGGTGATGCTGAGCCACCACAACGCCCTGTGGACGGCGCAGGCGGTCAGCGACAGCTTCGATTTCGCGCCTACCGACGATTTCATCAGCTACCTGCCGCTCAGCCACATCGCCGAGCAGATGCTGTCGCTCTACGCGCCGCTACTGATCGGCGGCTGCGTCTGGTTCGCCGAGAGCCTCGACAAGCTGGCCGTGAACCTGCGCGAGATCCGCCCGCACGTGCTGTTCGGCGTGCCCCGGGTGTGGGAGAAGATCCAGGCGGGCATCGAGGCCGCGGCCGCTCAGAACAGCGGGCTGAAGAGGAAGATCGGCGCCTGGGCGCGCGCCCAGGGGCTTGCCGGCGGCTACGCCGAACAGGCGGGCCGGCCGCGGCCGCTGCTCTACGGGCTGGCCGACCGGCTGGTCTTCGGCAAGGTGCGCGAGAAGCTGGGGCTCGACCGCGCGCGGATCTGCGCCGTCGGCGCGGCGCCCACGCCGCTGCAGACGCTCGAGTTCTTTCTCAGCCTCGGCATCCCGATTCTCGAGGTCTACGGGCTGAGCGAGTGCACCGGGCCGGCGACCATCTCGTCGCCGAGCCGCTACCGGACCGGCGCCGCCGGCTACCCGCTCGAGGGCACCGAGCTCGCGATGGCCGAGGACGGCGAGATCTGCATCCGCGGCCCGCACGTCTTCCTCGGCTACTACAAGGACCCCGAGGCGACCGCCGCCGCGATCGACGCCGACGGCTGGCTGCACAGCGGCGACATCGGCGAGCTCACCGACGACGGCTTCCTGAAGGTCACCGACCGGAAGAAGGAGATCATCGTCACTTCCGGCGGCAAGAACGTCGCGCCGCAGCCCATCGAAGGGCAGCTCAAGTCGATCCCGGGGGTCGCCCAGGCGGTGGTGATCGGCGACCGGCGGAAGTTCCTGACCGCTCTCATCACCCTCGAGCCGGAGACGATCCGCGATGCGCTCCTGGCGGCCAACAGCCCGGCGACCGACGCCGACGGCGCCTCCAGGTGCGAGCTCTTCCGCGCCTACATCCACCGGGCGATCGAGGCGATCAACCGGCAGCTGGCGAGCTACGAGACGATCAAGCGCTTCGCCGTCCTGCCGCGCCCCTTCTCCATCGACGGCGGCGAGCTCACGCCGACCATGAAGCTCAAGCGCCGCGTCATCCACGAGAAGTACGGCAAAGAGATCGACAGCCTCTACAGCGAGTAGGGAGGTAAGAAGGAGTGGTGACTACTCCGTATGCCGCAGGTGGCGGTAGCCGCGGTTCCAGTAGACCAGCGGCTCGCCGTCCGGACGGGGCACGCCCGCCCTCTGGACCTCGCCGACGTAGATCGTGTGGGTGCCGGCCTTGGAGCGCGAGTGGATCGTGCAGTCGAGCCAGGCGAGGGCGTCGAGCAGCACGGGCGCGCCGGTCGCCTGCTCGCTCCACCGCCCTTCGGCGAAGCGGTCTTCGTCCTTCACCCAGGCGAACCGGTTCGACAGCTCGATCTGGTCTTCGCCCAGGATGTTGACCGCGAACACCGCGCCCTCGGACTCCATGATCTCGTGCGCCCGGTGGCGATGGTCGATCATGATCAGGATGAGCGGCGGATCGGGCGACACCGACGCGAACGCCGACACCGTCAGCCCGTGCACCTCGTCGCCGGCGCGGATGGTGACGATGGTGACGCCGGACGGGAAGTGGCGGAGGGCGTCACGGAACTCTTCGGAAGTAGCCGGCATCGTTGACAGGATACCCAATCACGACGAATCGCGACTCGTCACGCCGGTGAGATTCAGTACTCGGCGCCGTAGCGGCGGGCGACGTAGTCGTCGATCACGCGGCGCAGGCCGGCGGCGAGCTCTTCGGAGTTGCCACGCAGGGTCATCGCCAGCTTGCCGTCGACGTAGATCGGGCAGTTGGGCGCCTCGCCGGTGCCGGGGAGGCTGATGCCGATGTTGGCCGCCTTCGACTCGCCCGGTCCGTTGACCACGCAGCCCATGACCGCCACCGTCATCTCCTCGACCCCCGGGTAGCGCTCGCGCCAGCCGGGCATCTGCTCGCGCACGTAGCCCTCGACCCGCTCGGCGAGCTCCTGGAAGGTCGTCGAGGTCGTCCGGCCGCAGCCCGGGCAGGCGGTGATGCTGGGGGTGAAGCTGCGCAGGCCGAGCGCCTGGAGCAGCTCGATGCAGGCGTAGACCTCGTCGCGGCGGTCGCCACCGGGCCGCGGGGTGAGCGAGATCCGGATGGTGTCGCCGATCCCCTCGCTGAGCAGGATGCTCATCGACGAAGCCGACCAGACCAGCCCCTTGATCCCCATCCCCGCCTCGGTGAGTCCGAGATGCAGCGGCTGCCGGGTCTTGGACGACAGATCGCGGTAGACCGCCAGCAGGTCGCGCGGCCGCGACACCTTGCACGAGATGATGATCCGCTCTTCGGCCAGCCCGCACTCGAGCGCCAGCTCGGTCGACCGGAGAGCGGATTCGACCATGCAGCCGTTGAGAATCTCCTCGGAGGTGAGCCCGAGATCGCGGTCGGTGTTCTCCTGCATGCGGCGCATCACCAGCGACTGATCGAGCGACCCGGCGTTGACCCCGATGCGCACCGGCTTGCCGTGCTCGAGCGCGATCCGGCAGATGGTGGCGAAGTTGTCGTCGCGCCGCTCGCCGCTGCCGACGTTGCCGGGATTGATCCGGTACTTGGCCAGGAGCCGCGCGCACTCCGGGTGGCGCTCGAGCAGCGCGTGGCCGTTGTAGTGGAAGTCGCCGACCAGCGGCACCTCGCAGCCGGCGTCGAGCAGCCGCGCCGCGATCTCCGGCACCGCGGCGGCGGCCGCCTCGTTGTTGACCGTGATCCGCACCAGCTCCGAGCCGGCCTCGGCCAGCTCGAGGCACTGCCGCGCGGTCGCGGCCGCGTCGGCGGTGTCGGTGTTCGACATCGACTGGACGACGATCGGCGCGCCGCCGCCGACCTTGACGCCGCCCACCTCGACTCCGAAGGTCTCCCTGCGCATCGCCGGCAAGAATAACGCCTTTCCGGCCCGCGGGCGGCGGCCACCGCCGCCCCTCCCGCCGGCGTGAGATGCGCGCCTCCGAAACCGTCATTCCTGACATGCGCCCCCTCGACCCCGACCTCGCCCGCGCCTGGCGCCGGCGATCGGCCCTGAGCCGGCGTCCGAGCTCCAGCCACCACCCGCCCGGCCGCGAAGAGCGGCGGGCCGAGCGCCGCTTCCCGATCGCCAACACCGAGATCCGCAACCACGCCGCGAGCGGCCAGGTGCTCGATCTCAGCCGCGACGGCATGGCGATCGAGTCGCACCAGGCCGTCCGGCCCGGCCGGAGATACACCTTCACCCTCACCATCGGCGACCACGTCGAAACCCTCGCGGCCCGGGTTCTCTGGTGCCGGCTCCAGACCACCCGGCGGCTGCCGAACGGCGACGTCCTGCCGGTCTATCGCGCCGGCATCGAGCGGCTGAGGCCCCACGCGCCAAACGGCGCGGCCGAGAGCGAGCCCGGGGCCGAGCGCGTGCCCGAGCCCGACGCGACTTGAGTCGACGGAGAGCGACTGTTACAATGCATGCATCAATCTACACGCAAAGAACCATGGCACTCAACATCCGCAACGCCGATACCGAGCGACTCGCCGCGAAGCTGGCCAAACTCACCGGAGAGACCAAGACCGAGGCGGTCAGAAAGGCGCTCGAGGAACGGCTGGCCCGCGTCCGACGCGAGCGGGCTCGCCTGCCCCTGGCGGACGAGCTCGACGAGATCGCGCTCCGCTGTGCCCGGCTGCCGGTCCTCGACGATCGACCGGCCGACGAGCTCCTGGGCTACGACGGGCAGGGCCTGCCGCGCTGATGGTGCTCGACACTTCCGCCCTCCTGGCCGTGCTGCTCGATGAGCCCGAGCGTCGAGCCTTCAACGAAGCCGTCGAGGCGGCCGACTCGGTCCAGCTGTCGGTGGCCAGCTTCGTGGAGGCGTCGATCGTGCTCGAGAGTCGGTTCGGCGGCGACGCCATCCGGCAGCTCGACCTCTACCTCGATCGCGCTGGGATCGAGCTGATCGAAGTCGACGTCGAGCAGGCGCGGATCGCGCGGCGAGCGTTTTCGCAGTTCGGCAAGGGGCGCCACGAAGCGGGGCTGAACTACGGCGACTGCTTCGCCTACGCTCTGGCCCGCGCCTACGGGCGCACGCTGCTCTTCACGGGCGACGATTTGGCCAAGACCGACGTCGCGCGCCACGCGCTCTGACCGGGAGCTCGGTCCGCCGTCCCCGACGCCCCCAGGCTCTCGTCCGGTCCGCGCCCGATCGCCGGTCAGTCGAGGTGGCCGCGCTCGGAGTCGCCCATCTCGACGCCCGCGGGGAAGTACTCGCGCCAGCGTCGAGTGACGGTCGCCGCGGTCTCCGGATCGCACGAGAGCTCGGCGGGAAAGCCGGGAGCCAGCCGCGCGTCGATCACCACCGGCGCCTCGTAGGCCAGGTGGTTGCGCGCCACCGTCACGTTCGCGGCGTGGACGTCGGCGG
>JBFGLX010000013.1:0-23459 GCA_041575955.1 Thermoanaerobaculia bacterium | reverse complement strand
GGCGATGACCACGCCGGCCTCCTTGAGCGCCCACCAGACCGCCTCGTTCAGGTCGTTGCGGCGCTGCTGCATCGTCCAGGGGTCGTTGATCCAGACCGAGACTTCGAAGTTGACCGACGAGTCGGCGAACTCCTTGAGCTGAATCCGCGGCTTCTGCTGGCGCGATCTCCAGTCGAGCCCGGTGGCGGTCTTCTCGAGCACCTGCCGGACCAGCGTCAGGTCCGACGAGTAGACCACGCCGACCCAGGCGCGCAGCCGGTAGAGCGAGTCCTTGAGCGTGTAGTTCTTGACCGAAGACGCCACCAGCAGCGAATTCGGGATGATGATGTCCTCTTCGTCCAGGGTGCGGGCGATGGTGGCCCGGATGCCCATGTCGCGCACCCGCACCATCCGGCCCTCGACCTCGAGCACGTCGCCGGGCTTGATCGCCCGCTCCAGCAGCACGATGACCCCGGAGACGAAGTTCTGGGCGATGTTCTGCATGGCGAAGCCGATCGCGACGGCGAAGACGGCGCCGGCGGCGAACAGGGCGGTCAGGTCGATCCCCAGATTGTGCACCCCGACCGACAGCCCGACGACGAGCACCACGTAGCGAACCAGGCGCGAGGCGACCGCCGCCGTCCCCTCGTCCTTCTGCCCCTCCTTGTGAAAGGCGCGCGCCACGCCGCGCTGCAGGAGCCCGGCGGCGACGAAGGTGAGGACGATGACGATGACGAAGTAGAGCAGGGTCGCGACCGTGATGGTGGTCCCGCTGACGTCGAACAGGGCGATGTTCAACCAACCGGTCAGATGAGTGTATTGATCGGGCAGCTTCATGGCGAAAGGCTCCTTGCGGCAAACGCGGTCTCGGTCAGTTGATCTCGGGCTCCTCGGGCGCTCCGACCAGCTCGACCGCCAACGAGCGGGCGTCGCCGCCGGCATGGAGCGTCCGCTGCGGGAACGGAATCTCGATCCCGGCCTTCTCGAACGCACCCTTGATCTCGATCGGCAGCGCGTTCTTCAGCTCCATGTAGTTCTCACGCGCGACCCAGACCGAGAACTGGAGATCGATCGAGGAGTCGCCGAAGCCCTTGAAGAAGAGCACCGGCTTGGGCTCGTCCATGCACTGGGTATTGCGGTCGGCCACCGCCGTCAGCACCGCCCGCACCCGCTCCAGGTCCTCGCGGTAGGCCACGCCCACGGGCAGGTCGATCCGCCGGATCGGAAACTTGGTCAGGGTCGCGACCTCGCTCTTGATCACGCTCTCGTTGGGGATGCGCACGAAGCGATTGTCGAAGGCGCGGAGCTTCACCGACAGCAGATCGATCGCCAGCACCTCTCCGGTGGTGTCTCCGATCTGGATCACGTCGCCGATGGCGAACGGCTTCTCGCCGATCAGGAAGAGGCCGCTGATCAGGTTGGATGCGGAGGTCTGGGAGGCGAAGCCGACCGCCACCGACAGCACGCCGGCGGCGCCCAGCAGCACTCCGAGGTTGAAGCCGAGCTGATGGAGGGCGGCGACCAGAAAGAGCGCGGTCAGCCCGTAGTAGAGCGCCCGGCGGAGCAGCAAGAGCTGCTGCGGCTCCAGGCGGGCTGCCAGGAGGCGCGTCGCCACGCGGCTGACCAGCCGGGCGACGAGCAGGCCGATGACGACCAGCGTGACCGCCCTCGCGATGGGCAGGATCTGAACGGAGTCCAGCAGAGTCTTCCAATCGGGCATCGCAAACCTCCTCACACGGTGGCGGGCTAATCGAATCCGAGCAGCGAGCCGAAGGCCCGGAAGAGATGCCCCTTGCGGGCGACCTCCCGGGGCGCGCTCAGCCGGGCGCCTCCGGCCGCCTCCGCCGGTGGCCCGCCGTGCACGTCGAGCTCCGCCATCTCGCCGTGCTCGGTGCGCACCAGGTGGACCTCCTCCGACCAGGCATCACAGCTCTTGTCGGCGTAGATCGACAGGAACGGCACCGGCAGGCTCAGGCGCTCGACCCGCAGCGCGTCGGCGGCCCGGTTCTCGATCACCGCCGGCGTCATCAACCGGAAGTGCGCCCGGGGCATCTCCTCGAGCTGCGTGCGGGCGCTGGTCCGTAGCGCGTAGGCGAGCTCGCCGTCGCGGGTGGTGGCGCCGAACCACGTGTCGGACAGCCGCCAGGTGGTCAGCTCGCGCAGCACGGTGGCATCCTCGCCCACCGCGATCTCCACGCACAGCGGCGAGCTGATGTAGATCCGGGCGCGCTCGCCCGGCAGCACCCTGAGCGGCGTCTTCGGGCGCGCCACGACCGGACGCGCCGCGGGCAGCGTCCGGAGCTCGACGCCACCGGCTGTGCGGCTGACGGCAAAGCGCTCGGTCTGAACGCCGTCCTCGGGTGGCTCGACCCCACGACGGACGGACCAGGCCTCGGCCGCCTCGCCGTCCAGCCACTCGTACGCCAGCCGCCACTCCGCGGGGCTCCGGTGAAGCCAGAAGCGCAGCGATCCGATCACCCACTGCGCGGATTCGTCGAGCCCGAGCTGGTACGAGCCCCACCAGGTGGCCTGCTGCTCCGGTTTGCTCATCTGCGCCCTCCGGGCGCGCCCGCGCCACGGGCGCGGCGCGCGACCGATGTGCAGATCATCTCAGAACGGCAGGTCGCCCGCGGGCCGCCGAGGCTAGCCGGCATTGCTCACCCGCCTCCTGCTGCGGCGACGAGGTTGCCGAGAAACGCAGGCTAGGGCTCGTAGTGGATCTCGACTTCCAGGGTCTTCGCCCGCTCGAGACCGTACTTGAGGGTCGAGACCGAGACCTGGGTGACCTTGCGGGCGCTCTTCTTGTCGAGCGTCTCGTTGGCGCTGAACCCGTCGATGACCTGCCCGTCTTCGTCCAGCCATTTAGCGCTCACGCGCGCGCGCCACTTCTGACTCGCGGTGTTGGTGTACTCGAGCTGGATGCGAACGGTCTCCAGGAACTCCTGGTTGTGGGGCCGGGCGAGCGTCGACTTCGTGAACCGGTCGTCCTTGCGGTCGAGCCGGATGCGATGGAGCGTGACCGGTCCGTCGGACTCGTCGACCGCGTGCCATGCGTCCATCGCGAAGTCGTACGACTTCGTGGTCTCTGCCGCGGCCAGGGGGGCGCTGCCGGTGATCGGCCCGAGCGCCACGACCAGCGCCACGATCCCGAGTGTCGCTCGCTTCGAAAAGCCCATTTTTCTTTCACTCATTCCAGAACTCCTCCTTCGACTCGATTGGAAGCTAGGTCATCACGGCCGGCCAGGTCCGGCGCGGCCTCTGCTTTTGCTGAGGTTGGAACCTTACCCGCTCTTTCCAGAGGCAAGGGCCGTGCCAGCCGGATCGCCGGCCGACGTCTGACACAAGTCTCTCATTTCAAATCACTTACGCGGAGTCCCGAAGGTCGATCCGAGGGCTCGACGAGCGTCCCTCCGGCCATCCGGGCCATTTCGGCACCGGCCAGGCGACCGTGGCCAGCTACGCCGGCTTGGCCGGCTCCTCCGGCTCCTCCGGCTCGCTGGGGCCGGCCTCTTCGGCCGGAACCTCGTCGAAGAGCACCGGAGTGCCTTCGAAGCTCGGCGCGCTCGCCACCAGCAGGGTGGTCGGCAACGCCTCCAGGATTCGCGAGTAGTGGGCGAAGAACGCCGCCGCCTTCTCGTCGGGCATAGGCTGCCTCAGACCGACCATGACCAGGTCGCTCTGGCCGCTCTCCTCCCGCATGATGGCGGCGATGTCGCCCGGTTTGCGCACCATCACTCGCGCCTCGGCCGTCAATCGCGTCTGCGACATGATCCCGGCGAGCTCCTTCTCCGCCTTCTTCCTCCGCACCTCCGACGACACGACGGTCAGGATCCGGACGCTGGCGTCACGCCAGCGGTCGTGGGAGCTGAGCAGGTAGGCCAAAAGCAGCATCAGGGCGCCGTTGCGCTCCAGGCCGCCCCACCAGATGTCCAGGTGCTTGCCGACGCCGAACCCGCGATCGAGGTCGTAGCGCACGACCAACGACGACTTGTCGAGCATCAGCAGGCCGCGCAGCGCCGACAGCAGCGCCTCCTGCCGCTCCGGCTTGTCGGTCCATCCGAACATCACCGCATTGGCCTCGAAGTTCCCGACGCCGTAGGACTGGGCGACCTGGACCATGCCGCGGTGCACGTCCTCGACCACGTCGACCCGGCAGAACAGGTTCGGGAACTCCTGCGGCACCTGCTGCTCGAGCAGATCGAACGCCTCGCGCCGCTCGTCGGCGCAGCTCTCGACCGATCCCTCGATCAGCTGCGAGAAGGAGACGATGCCGCGGTCCCGCACCAGCGCGCTGCCGAGCTCGGCCAGATGCGCGCGCCGCGCCAGGCTGCCGCCGAAAATGATCAGGTTCGGTCGCCAGTTGACCGGATGGAATCGCGCCTGGCGGTAGTGGTGGAGAGAGGTCCTGACCAGCCCCGCCCAGATGCCGTGGCGGGCATCGCCAAAGGTGTTGCCCAGCGACTTGCGCTGGGCGACGAAGTAGATGGCGGCGCAGACCACCATGGCGACCAGCATGGCGATCAGGTCGATGATGCTCATGACGTAGAAGCACGCCACGGCGCCGGCGATGCTGATCCACCAGGGGAGCGAGAACGAGGGCCGGAAGCTGGGGCTGGCGGCCCACTTCTCCAGCCCGCAGGCGAGGTTGGTGACCCCGTAGGTGGCGAGGAAGAACATGGTCAGGATCTGGGCGATGACGTCGAGGCCGCCGAGCAGGATCGCGACCTCGGCAAGCACGAAGCTGAAGACCAGGCCGACCCGCGGCTCGTTCGCAGGGCCCGAGCCGCGCCCGAGCACCCGCGGCATGAACCCGTCCACCGCCAGCGCCTGTAGCGTCCTCGGCGCCGCCAGAATGCTGCCGATGGCGCTCGACAGGGTCGCCGCCCAGACCCCGACGAAGATCAGCTGCGGGAAGAGGGCGATGTCCCACATGACCCGCAGATTGCCGGTCAGGGTCGCGCTGTCGGCGTTCGCCGCGAGCCAGATCGGCACCGCCATGTAGACCACGAAGCCGACGCCGATCGCCGTCAGGGTGCCGCGCGGCAGGTCGCGGCGGGGCTCGCGCAGATCCCCCGACATGCTGACCCCGGCCATGATGCCGGTGACCGCCGGAAAGAAGACCGCGAACACGGTTGCGAACGGCAGGGCGTCCGGGGTCTGCCAGGCGATCTCGGCCGGAGGCGTCGGCGATCGGCCGAGGAAGAGCGAAAGCAGAGACAAGCCGATCGCGGCCATGACGAAATACTGGGCCTTGATCGCCAGCTCGGTGCCCTTCAGCGAGATCAGGGTGAGCAGCACGCACACCACCGTGCCGGTCAGCCGCGGATCGAGATCGATCGGCAGCATCCCGAGGCTTTCCGAGAAGCCGACGACGTAGAAGGCGATGCTCAGGGCCTGGGCGAAGAAGAGCGGAATCCCGATCGCCGCGCCGGCGGGACCGCCGAGCGATCGGCTGATCATGAAGTAGGCGCCGCCCGCGCCGACCGTCCGGTTGGTCGCGATGCTCGAAACCGAAAGCCCGGTGGTGGCCGAGATCACGTGCGAGAGCACGACGATCAGCAAGGCGCCGGCCAGCCCGGCGCTGCCGACGACCCAACCGAGGCGCAGGTACATGACCACGCCGAGGATGGTCAGGATGCTGGGCGTGAAGACGCCACCGAAGGCGCCGAAGCGCTTGGCGCTCTGGCCGGTCGCTGCCGTTGGCTCGGACATCATTCTCCTCCGGGGCGGACGCCCCGCGCTCCTCCTCCGGGTTCCGAACGGACGGGGCCGACTCTATCCGATCGGGCGCCCGGTGAGGCGAGCCGTAGTCGGTCCGTTTGCCTAGAGCGCCAGGCTCGCCTGGTCGCCCCAGCGAGCCAGATAGGCGTCGAGCCGGAGCTTGCGGCGGGTGTTCTTGGAGCTCATGTAGCGCACCTTGCCGAAGACCTCCCGCTCGGGGCCCCAGGCCCGGTCGAAGCGCCCGAGGACCCAGAAGATGCCGCTGTAGGAGTTCGGATTCCGGCCGTCGATCGCGTACCGGTTGTTGAGCTCGATCATGACGTCGAGCGCCTCTTGGGGCGAGCGGGTCCAGTGGAGGATCTTCTTGCCCCAGAGCATGCGCAGGTAGTTGTGGATCCGGCCGCTGGCGCGCAGCTCGCGCTGCGCGGCGTTCCAGATCTCGTCGTGGGTGGCCGCCCGCTCGAACTCGTCGAGCCCATAGGTGTGCGGGCGCGGGTCGGAGCCGTGCTCGAGCAGCGTTTCCCGGGCCCAGCCGGGCAGCGAATCGTAGTCGGCGTAGTCCGAACGATGAAAGCCGAAGTTGTAGCCGAGCTCGCGCCAGGTGACGAGCTCGTCGAGGAACGCCTCGGCCGACTCGTCGAGGTTCCACCAGCCGCGACGCTTGCCGCTCGACTCGTCGGTGAGCTTCCAGGGCGACCAGTCGCGGCGCCGGGCGATGGCGTCGAGGATCTGGTGCGACGAGATGTGGCCGAAGTGGAGGTAGGCCGACAGCTCGCTCGCCGCCCCGGAATCGGGCTGATTGCGCTCTTCTCCGTAGCGGTCCAGTCGCTCGTCGAGAAACCGGCGCAGCGCGCGCTGGGCGGCCAGGTAGCCGCCGCTCTCGCCGACCGGCGGTACGGCGTGATCGATCGGCAGCTCGTCGAGCCCTGCGTCGCCCTCGAGCAGGGTCGTCGAGGCTCGCGGCCAGCGCTCGGTCACCGCGCTCGGAACGCCCTCGAAACGCGGCAGGTCCTCTCCCTGCAGGATGCTCTGACGCGGGAAGTCGGTCAGGTGCTCCGGCAGCTCACGCTGCAGGTACCGGCGAAAGTCGAACGCGCGCTGGAATGCCCGGTCGGCCGCCGCGAGCGGCAGCAGGCCGTTCGAGTCGACCGCCTCGAGCTTGACCCCGAGCTTCGCGGCCGCGGCCTCGACCATCCGGGGCAGGAAGAAGCAGGGGAACTCGTCGGTCACCACCACCGCGGCGCGGCCGGCCAGGGCGGCGAGCAGGCCCTTGCCGGCCCCGCGGCGCGGCTCCACGTACGGGTAGTAGCCGACCTCGGAGCCGGCCAGCGCCGCCTCGTTGTCGCGCATGCCGTCGAGGATGAAGCGGTGGATCCGATCGCTCGCCCAGCGGTAGTCGGAGCGCAGCGCCTCGAGCACCAGGAGCGGCTTGCCCAGCTCGGCGGCCCACTCGGCGGCGCGGTCGAGGGCGAAGTTCCAGCGCGTGCGCCGGGTGGCGATCATCCAATAGAGCACGAAGTCGCCGCCGTCGCGGACGGCGGCGTCGTTCTTCGAGAAGACCCTGGAGCGTGGAACCGGCACCTTGCCCAATCGCTTTTCCTAGAGCGGCCAGTCGGTCAGGATGCGCTCGGTCTCCTCGGCATGGCCGCTCTCGTCGCGCACCATGTCCTCGAGCTGAACCGCGAGGCCCTTGTCGCCGAAGGCGTCGGCTTCGCGCGCGCGCTCGGTATAGCCGGCCACGGCCTCCCGCTCGGCCTTCAGCACCGCTTCCAGCATCTCGCGATTCGAGCCGGCGGTCGGCACCGGCGATGGCACGGTCACCGGCATCCCGCCCAGGGCGACGATCTTGTTGGCCAGGTACTGCGCGTGCAGCTGTTCGTCCGCCACCTCTTCCAGAAAGAAGGCGGAAAGCTGCGGCCGGTAGGGTCCGGTGGCGCGGGCCGCGTAGGTGATGTACTGGATGATGGCGGAGAGCTCGCCGGCCAGGTCCTCGTTCAGGTGATCGATCAGCGCTTCTTTGTCCATCGGATGTTCCTCCAGGGGTTGTCGTGGGATCCGCGGGCGGCGAGAGGTTCATGGGCAGGTTGCTCGAGCCCGGTGCTGGCCGCGGTCTTGAAGAGGCGGTAGCGTCCGCTCCCGCCGACACGATCGGCGATCGCCACGAGGGCGGGGAGCAGCAGCGCCCAGGATAGCCCGAGCAGCCCCAGCGACAAAGCCCGCGGCTCGCCGAAGGTCGCCGCACCCAGCCGCTCCCCGCCCCAGAACGCCAGCGGTCCGCCCAGCAGGCCGAGCAGCGAGGCGAGAGCGTAGCGGCGGGAGAGCCAGCGCAGGCAGAAGTGCAAGACGGTGCCGAACTGCAGCCAGAGTGCGACCACCCAGAGCGGCGCTACGCTCCCGGCCTGGTGGCCACGAAAGTCGAGGATGCCGAAGCTCGCGTGGAGAGTCTCGGCGCCCAGGCCGATTGTCGCCGTCGCCAGGACCAGCGGCAGCTCCCGCTCCGGGCGCTCGACCAGGCCGAGGTGCAGCACCACCAGGAGGAGCGCGATCCCGGCGCCGGTCGTTCCCCAACCCTGAGCCGCTCCGACGACGCATGCGAACCAGCCGAGCTGGTACAAGAGCGCGTTGGCGATCGATGAACGAGTCATTTCGGAGTCGGTCACGGCGGGAGGCCTCGTCTGCTGCTCCCGCGTCGGAGCGAAGAGGTGGTCATCGGTTTGCCACCGGTCCCTCCTTCGCCTTTTGGAGCCGCTCGGTTGCATCCGCGGGCGCGCGCCTCGCGAACCAACCTGTTGAGCCTTCCTCACAACCCCATGCCCACCGCCACGTTCAAGAGCACCGTAGAGTCCTCCACGCGCGAGCTCTTCGACTGGCACACCCGCCCCGGCGCCTTCGAGCGCCTCAGCCCCCCCTGGCAGTCGGTGACGGTGCTCCGCCCGGCGCCGGTGGAGAACGGCAGCCAGGTCCTGTTGCGGCTGAGGAAGGGGCCGTTCTCGTTCCGCTGGACCGCCGAGCATCGCGAGGTCGATCCCGGCGAGGGATTCGTCGACGTCCAGGTGTCCGGTCCATTCGCCTACTGGGTTCATCGCCACGAGTTCGAGTGGGCAGGCGATGAGACCGTCCTTTCCGATCGGATCGACTACGAGCTCCCGGGGGGCGCGCTCGGCCGGATGATGGCCGGACGCCAGATCGGCCGCGACCTCGAAGCGACCTTCGTCTACCGGCACGAGACCACATCCCGGGACCTACGGCGGCACGCAGCCTTCGCCGAGCGCCCGCGCTTGCGAGTGGCGGTCAGCGGCGCCGGCGGTTTGGTCGGAGGCAGCCTGGTGCCCTTCCTCACCACCGGCGGCCACCAGGCTCTACGCCTGGCGCGGACCGGGACCGGTCAGCCGGGCACGGCGGCCTGGTCGCCCGACTCCGGTCTGCAGTCGCCCGAGACCATTGGCCCGCTCGACGCCGTCGTCCACCTGGCGGGCGAGAGCATCGCCGGTGGCCGCTGGACCGCCGCTCGAAAGCGACGAATCCGGTCCAGCCGCATCGCCGGCACACGGAATCTGATTCGCTCGCTCGGCCGCATGCCGGATCCGCCCCGGGTCCTGGTCTGCGCCTCGGCGATCGGCTACTACGGCTCGCGCGGTGACGAGATTCTCGATGAGCGGAGCGCCGCGGGCGAGGGTTTCCTGGCCGAGGTCTGCCGCGACTGGGAGGCGGCCGCCCGCGCGGCCGATGAGCTCGGGATCCGGGTCGTCTGCTTGCGCTTCGGCGTCATCCTGACGCCCGCCGGAGGAGCGCTCGGAAAGATGCTGCCGGCGTTCCGGCTCGGCGCCGGAGGCCGGCTGGGCGACGGCCGCCACTACGTCAGCTGGGTCTCGATCGACGACGCCGTCGGGGCCATCTACCAGGCGCTGCTCGACCCGCGCCTTGCGGGGCCGGTCAACGTGGTCGCGCCCGAGCCCGCGACCAACCGGCAGCTCACCGAGAGCCTGGGCCGCGTCCTGGGTCGGCCGACCGTGCTGCCGCTGCCCGGGCCGGCAGCACGGATCCTGTTCGGCGAGATGGCCGACGAGGTGCTTCTTGCCAGCACCCGCGTGCGTCCGGGAAAGCTCGAGGAGATCGGCTTCTCCTTCTACGACACCGACCTCGACCGCGCCCTGGCGCGGCTGCTCGGTAAGCTGAGGCTTGCCTGAGCGCTCGCCGGCGCCGCCGGGTCGAGATCGCGCCGATCGACCGGCTCGGCTGCAACCGGGCACTCGATCCCCACGAACCAACAGACATACGAAGCGAACAGCTGGCACCACTAGTGTTTAATACCCTCGGTAAGCTGGAGATGCCGTGACCTGGACCCGCTCCTACGCCCATACGTTCCGGCTGCCGTACGAGCGCGGGGCCCTGTTCGATCTGTTCGCGAATCCTCGCCACCTCGACTCCCTGACTCCGCCTTGGTTCCGGCTCCGGCCCCTGGCCGAGCCGCCGCCGGAATTGACCGCCGGCAGCGAGATCGCGTACCGATTGCGCTGGCGCGGTCTGCCGCTGCGCTGGACGAGCGTGGTGACCGACTGGCGGAGGCCGGCCTATCTCGCCTACGAGCAGAAGCGAGGGCCCTATCTATACTTCCGACACGACCATGTCTTCGAAAGCGTCGGCGACGGCACCGAGATCGTCGATCGCGTCTTTTTCCGCTCGCCCGGCGGCCGGCTCGTGGACCGCTGGATCGTGCAGCCCGAGCTCGAGCGGATCTTCGCCCACCGCGAACGGCGGGCCCGAGCGCTCTTGAGCGGCTCGACGCCACTCGCCGACCTCGTCTCCGTCCAGGCCTAGGCCTGCCGACCTCTGAAACCACTCACCACTAGACGAAGTTCAAAACGACATGCCAACACCCGACAAGCTCATTCTCGTCACCGGCGCCACCGGCTACATCGGCGGCCGCCTGGTGCCCCGCCTACTCGACGCCGGCTACCGCGTCCGCTGCCTGGCGAGAAGCCCCCGGAAGCTCGAGACGCGCTCGTGGAGCCGCCATCCGAAGATCGAGATCGTCGCCGGAGACCTGGCCGAGCCGGAGTCGCTGGCGGTGGCGCTCGAAGGCTGCGCGGCGGTCTACTACCTGGTCCACTCGATGCTGGCGGCCGGCGAGGACTACGCCGAGCAGGACCGGCGGCTCGCCCGCCACCTCGCCGCCGTCGCCGCCGCCACGCCGTCGGTCAAACGGATCATCTACCTCGGCGGGCTGGGCGAGACCGGATCCAACCTGAGCGAGCACCTGTCGTCCCGGCGAGAGGTCGAGCACGCGCTCTCGGACGGCCCGGTGCCGGTGACGACGCTGCGCGCGGCGATGATCATCGGCTCCGGCTCGGCGTCTTTCGAGATTCTCCGCTACCTGGTCGAGCGGCTGCCGGTGATGGTGACGCCGCGCTGGGTGAACACTGAATCGCAGCCGATCGCCGTCCACAACGTGCTCGAGTACCTGGTGCGGGTGCTCGAGATCGAGGAGACGATCGGCCGGGTCTTCGATATCGGCGGCACCGAGATCCTCTCCTACCGCGATCTCATGCGCATCATGGCCGAGGCCCTCGCCCTGCCGAGGCGGCTCGTCCTGCCGGTGCCCGTCCTCACGCCGCGCCTGAGCTCGCTCTGGATCCACCTGGTGACGCCACTGAGCCACCGGATCGCCCGTCCCCTCGCCGAGGGGCTGCGCAACCGGGTCGTCTGCCGCTCCGACACCGCGCGCCGGCTCATGCCGCAGCGGCTGCTCAGCGTGCGCGAAGCGATCCAGGCGGCCCTCGGCCAGCAGCGGAGCGATCACGTCGAGACCTCGTGGAGCGACGCCGGACCGATTCCCGGCGATCCCGATTGGGCCGGGGGCACGACGTTCACGGACCACCGGGAGATCGGAGTCGAAGCCCCGCCGGCCGCGGTCTTTCGCGCGGTCTGCCGGATCGGCGGCGGCAACGGCTGGTACGCGGCCGATCTCCTGTGGCGGGTTCGCGGTTGGCTCGACCGGCTGGTCGGCGGACCGGGTCTGCGGCGCGGACGGCGCGACTCCGAGCGGCTCGCCTACGGCGACGCCCTCGACTTCTGGAGGGTGACCGGCGTCGAGCCGGGCCGGCGTCTCGAGCTGCGCGCCGAGATGAAGCTGCCGGGCGAAGCGCTGCTCGAATTCGAGATCGCCGGCGCCGGCGACCGCTCGCGCCTCTCCCAGACCGCCCGCTTCAAGCCCCGCGGCCTCGCCGGCCTGCTCTACTGGTTTGCCGTCCTGCCGCTGCACGGCATCGTCTTCCGGGGCATGCTCCGCGGCATCCGGCGCACCGCGGAAGAGCTGGCGGCCGGTCGCTCGAAAGCGGCGACGAGCGCGCAGGCGACCGGCCGGACGGCCGGCGCCTGATGGCAGAATCGAGCCCATGACCGGCCTCAAGGTCCTCTTCAGCCTGATCCTGTTGGCGATGCTGGCGGTGACCATCCAGGCGAGCCTCGAGCGTGGCGTCTTCGAGGCGGCCGCCGACCTCTGGGACGATCCGTGGTTCCGGGCCACGCTGGCCGACGCCTACTTCGGCTTCATCGCCGTCTACCTCTGGATCGCCTACAAGGAACGAACCTGGGTCCGGAGAGTCCTCTGGTTCGTGCTGCTGATGGCGCTCGGCAACATCGCCATCGCCATCTACATGCTGATTCAGCTCTTTCGGCTGCCGGCCGCGGCGACCGTCGAGGATCTGCTGCTGCGCCGAGAGGGGCGGTCGTGATCGAGCAGCTTGCCGTACCCGGGCTCGCCGCCGCCCTGGGGCTCACCACCCTGGTCTGGGCCGTCAGCCTGGTCAAGCGCGACGCCTCGATCATCGACGTCTTCTGGGGCCTCGGCTTCGTCATGCTGGCCTGGCTCTATCGCGGCCTGGCGCCGGTCGAGTCGTTCCGGCAGACGCTGGTGCCGGTGCTGGTGACCCTCTGGGGACTGCGCCTCGCCGGCTACATCCTGTGGCGCAACTGGGGCACCGGCGAGGACTACCGCTACGCCGCCATGCGCGAGAAGTGGGGGCGACGCTTCCCTCTCCTGTCGCTCGGGATCGTCTTCTGGCTCCAGGGCTTTCTCTTCTGGCTGGTCGCCATGCCGCTGCTCCAGATCCAGATCTCGCGCACGCCGGCCGGCTGGACGTGGCTCGACCTGCTCGGCCTGGCGCTGTTCGGCGTCGGCTTCTTCTTCGAGGCGGTGGGCGATCTGCAGCTCGCCCGTTTCAAGGCCGACCCGGCCAATCGCGGCAAGGTCATGGACCGCGGGCTGTGGCGCTACACGCGTCATCCGAACTACTTCGGCGACGCCACCCTCTGGTGGGGCTTCGGCTGCTTCGCGCTGGCGACCTCGGGCTCGCTGTGGAGCCTGATCGGCCCGCTCCTGATGAGCTTCCTGATCGTCAAGGTCTCGGGGGTGGCGCTGCTCGAAAAGGGCCTCGGCGACACCAAGCCGAAGTACCGCGACTACGTGCGCCGGACCAGCGCCTTCTTCCCCCGCCCGCCGCGCGACCCGATCACTCCTCGTCGTCCTTGATCGCGTCCAGGCTTCGCAGCCTCGCCTCGACCTCGTCGAGGTACTGGAGCAGCTGCGCGTTGGCCTCGTCGAGGGCGAGCGCCCCGCTCCACAGCTCGCGCGCCTGCACCAGCTCGCCGGCCGAGAACAGGGTCAGTCCGAGCCGGCGGGCGAACTCGATCACCTCCGCCCGCAGGGGCGGGTCGGGGCGCGCCGCCAGGGCCCGCTCGGTCCAGGTCAGAGCCTGGCCGAGATTGCCGGTCCGCTGGGCGTGGCGCGCCGCCCCGAGCCGGGTGACCACCAGGTCGGCTCGCAGGCGGCCGATCTCCTCGGCCAGCTCGGGGCCCGCCGAAGGCAGCCGCGCCGCTTCTTCGAGCAGATCGATCGCCTCGGTATACCGCCCCGAGGCCTCCGCCGCCGACGCCGCCTCGCGCAGCGTCCCGAGCTCTCTCGAGAAGTCGGCCGGCAGATCCTGCTCGAGCTTCTTCACCCAGTAGTACTTGGGGTAGAGAGCGAGGGCCTGGCGAAAGCTCTGGCGGGCCGCGGCGACGTCACCCGCCCGGCGCGCGTCGAGTCCGCGGCGCGCCAGCTCGTCGGCCTCGGCGAGCAGGCGCTGGGACTCTTGGACCGCTCCCAGGATCAGGTCGTCGCAGCTGGCGCCGGCCTTGAGCACCTTGTCGAGGCTCTCTACCGCCAGCTTGTGCTCACCCGCGTCGACGAAACCGGCGGCCTGCCGGCATTCCACTTCCATGTCGGGAACGGCGGCCGGAGGAGCGATCTCGACAAGCGGCTCCGGCGTCTCCGGGTCGGCTTCCGGACAGGCGACGCAGCCGCCCTCCTCGGCCGCGATCTCCGGGCCGACGAACGGCGGCGGCGCGACCTTGGCACGCGACGCGCAGCCGGCGACCAGCAGAGCGGCGCAGATCGGACCGAGCCACCTCACGCCGCCAACCCCCGATCGACCTGGAGCCGGATCGACTCCATGACCCCCTCTTCGACCAGCTCGAGCAGCCGGTCGACGATCACCGGGTCGAACTGCCGGCCGCGCTCGGCGACGATGCGACGCACCGCTTCCTGAAAGGGCAGCGCCGTTCGATACGGCCGGCTCGAGGTCATGGCGTCGTAGGCGTCGACGACGTGGATGATGCGGGCGGCGAGCGGCACCTCCTCGCCCGCCAGGCCGTCGGGATAGCCGCCGCCGTCCCAATCCTCGTGGTGGTAGCGAACGTAGCGGGCGACGCCGGAGAGGAACGACACCGCACCCAGGATGCGCGCCCCGAGGGCGGCGTGCTCCTGCATCTCCCGGAACTCGGCCTTGGTCAGCCTCCCCTGCTTGGACAGGATGTGGGTCGAGACGCCGATCTTGCCGATGTCGTGCAGCAGCGCCGCGAGCTCGAACTCGCGCAGCTCCTCGCCCTCCACCCCCAGGCGCTCGGCGATCGCCCTGGTGCCCAGGGCCACCCGCTCGCAGTGGCCGTGGGTGTAGGCGTCGTTGACCTCGATGGTCGACGCCAGGGCGCTCACCGTCTCGGTGACGCCGCGCTGGATCTCCTCGCCCGCGCGCCGCAGCTCCTCGACCATGCGGTTGAAATCGTCGGCCAGGCGGGCGAGCTCGTCGCGTCCACGGATCTTCGCCTGGACCTTGAGATCGCCGCCACCGAGCAGCCGCACCGCCTGCTCGAGTCGCGCGATGCGCCGGACGTGCAGCTCGGTCAGGACGATGATGCCCGCCAGCCCCAGGAGCGTGCCCAGGGCAAGGCGCGCCAGCAGCCCCCGGGCCGTCGCCCGGGTCGCGCGATCGACGAACGCGGTGCTCAGGGCCACGGTCGCGGTCCCCACTCGCGTCCCCTCGATGGTGACCGGAACCGCCGCCTCGAGCAGATCGCCGGCCGCCCGCTCGTGCATCGCCGGCAGCGGCGAGCCGATCAGCTGGGTGTCGGAGTGGTAGGCCACCAGGCCCCCGTGATCGACGACGAACGCGTGCACCGCGTCCGGGTCCTGCATGATCGACTGGACGATCGGACCGAGCCGCAGCTCGTCGCGCACCAGCAGAGCGTCGCGCGCGCCGACCGCCAGGATCTGGGCCAGCGAGCGCACCCGCTTGTCCCCCTCTTCGAGCAGGAAGAAGCGCTCGTAGCGCACCAGCGTCACCGCGATGATCGCGGCCACCGTCAGCAGCAGGAGCGAGACCGCCGCTCCCACCTTCCAGCGCAGCGAGATCCAGCCCGACATGGAGATTCTCAGTCTCCCGCCTCGGCACGCGCCCTCGTCGGCGCTAGCCGAGCCGGCCTTTGTTTCCTGGTCTCTCTTGGGCGCAAGTCGGGCATGCTCCCTGCCGGCTCCATTGTAGAAAATCGGGCCCCGGGACACTGTGACTGGTCTTACACCCTGCGTTCGCGAGCGTCCATCTACCGGTCCCCGAGGCGGGCGCCAGCCGGTGGCGGCGAAACCCGGCCGGGTCGCGCCGCATCCTAGCGGCCGGAGGCGCGATCTGCCGCGCCGCCTCACGGAGGATTACTCGAATGTCCAGAATCGCTACGAGCTATCGAACGGGAATGCTCCTTCTGCTCACCTCGGCCCTCATATTGGTGCCGCTGACCTCGAGCCCGGCGGCCGCCGACCCGAACTGTCGGAAAGTGCACGGCCGGCTCTTCCTCGAAGCCGAGGCGGTGCCGACCTGCGGCTCGCCGGTCGGCCTGTGCGCGACGGCGACCATCCGCGGCAGCCTGAAAGCGGTGGGATCGTTCGTCGGCACCAGCATCCTGCCGACGGCCGACACGCCCGCAACCGGCGTGGTCGTGGTGACCGGCGACAACAGCTACCAGACCGACGGCGGCCAGTTCTTCACCAAGGACGCGATCGTGCTCTCGACCGTGGGCGACGGCGACTTCGCCGAAGTCGACGTGGTGGTCGGGGGCACCGGCCAGTGGACGGGCGCCACCGGGACCCTCACCGCAACCGGCACGTTCGCCAACGGTGCCGGCGAGGGGTTCATCGAAGGCCAGATCTGCGTGCCCTAGCCTGGCGAAGCACCCCGAAGAGCCTGCCGTGCGGTGGCTGGTGCCGAACCGGAGCGGAGAAAGCCCGGCGGAGCGGCTGCCCGGCCGGCGGAGGTGAGGCAAAACAGCCGGCGCGTGCGTCTATCAAGACATACGCATCGATGTCCCCACCTCCGGAGGATCCAGAATGAGCCGAATCAACCGCTTCGAGTCCGTCCTCCCCAATCGCTTCTCACCGGGCGCGGCGCCACTGACCGCCGCGCTTCTCTGCGGCTCCTTCCTGTTCACCGCCGGCGGCTGCGCCCCCAAGGGTCCCGCGGTCGAGGAGACCCAGGCCCCGACGTTCGAGTCGGCCAACCTGCGTGAAGAGGAAGACGACTTCGATCTGGTCTTCGTGGAGGAGTGGGAGGAGGGAAAACCGACCCGGACGACGGTCACCCCAGTCGGGGACCGCTACCGGGAGACGCCCGAGCCGAAGGAGGTCGACGCGCCGGATGAGCCGCGGCCGCCGGCTCGCCTCCACCCTCTGGTCGCCAGGTGGCTCGAGGAGAAGGACGCCGACGAGCCGGTCGAGGTCGTGGTCTCGGTGGCCGAGTACCTGACCATCCCCCGCTTCCCGGAGCCGGACATCAGCCAGCCCCGGGAATCGGAGATCAACAAGCGCGCCAGCAAGCGGTCGCAGGAGATCGTGCGCGAGATCACCGAAAAGCGCCGGGACCGCAACAGCCGGCTTCGCGAAGCGATCGCCCAGGCGGGCGGCGAGACCATGGAGGAGTACTGGCTCGTCCCGGCCGTGCGGGTGTCGCTGCCGGTGGCGTCGATCAAGCGGCTGATGGAGTTCGACGAGGTGATCTACATCGAGCCCGTCCAGACCGAGGACTACCCCCCCGCCAACGGCAATCCGAACGACGACGTCGACGACGCGCGCGCCCTGATCCAGTCCGATCCCTATTTCAATCAGGGCCTGACGAGCGGCTGGATCGGCTTGCTGGATTCGGGCGTCCACCGCACCCACGAGCTGCTGTCGAGCCCGAACCGCATCGCCCTCTGGCGGGACTGCACTTCGGGTACCGCCGACTGCACCGGCGGCGACGCCGGCGATGGCTGCTGGAACCACGGCACCTCGGCCGCGGCGATCATCTCGGGGAACTCCAATCAGGGGAATCCCCAGCGGGGCGTGACCGGCATCATGGTGGACTCGTGGAAGGTCTACCCGCACACCACGGACGCCACCGGCAACTGCACCGGCGGCCTCAACACGGCCGGGACCGTGCGCGCGTTCGAGCAGGCGGTGTCCTGGTTCGACCGGATCATCGTCGCCGAGATGCAGGGCAGCGGCAACGAGTCGTCGACCATCTCGCAGGCGGCGGACGCGGCCTTCGACGCCGGCTCGGCGGTGATCTCCGCGAACGGCAACAACGGCTCCGGCGCTGGAACGGTGAACGTACCGGCCAATGCGCACAAGGTCATCGGCGTCGGCGCCTTCGACACGGAGAGCGGCGCCCAGTTCGCCGGCCAGAGCCGCGGGCCGACGAGCGACAATCGCTTCAAGCCCGACGTCCAGGCGCCCTACCGGAGCGAGACGGCCTCCACCGGGTGCGGCTTCGGCTCGCCCTGCGCGCCCCTGTCCAACACCGCGAACCGCGTCTTCGGCGGCACTTCCGGCGCGGTTCCCTACGGCGGCGCGGCGGCGGCGCTGGCCAGGAACTGGATGCGCCGGGTCGGCCAGACCGACCCCGGGCACGTCTACGCGCGGCTGATCGTCGCCGGCCAGACCCCCTACCCCTTCGACAACACGGTCGGCGCGGGACGGATCCGTCTGCCGGTCAACGGCTACTCCTGGTGGGGCAAGGTGTCGGTCGGCAACGGCGAAGTCGTCGAGATCCCTCTGAACGTCACGCGTGCGACCGCGAACAACCTGGACGGCGCCATCTGGTGGCCGGAGTCGACGAGCAGCCACAACGACATCGACCTGCGAGTCGTGTCGCCGTCGGGATCGGTGGCGGATCTCTCGGTCTCCACACCGAGCGTCTTCGAGCGGGTGCGAGCGAGCGGCAGCGTCGTCACCGGCGTCTGGAAGCTAAGGATCAGCGGCTACTCGGTGAGCGGTGGAGCGCAGACGGTGTACTACAACGCGACGGTTCGAAACTGACGGCCGGTCAGGTCAGCTTCTCGAGCATCACCGAGGCCATGCTCAGGGCCAGGAAGAAGCCGCACATGTCGGTCACCGTGGTGAGGATCGGCCCCGAGGCGAGCGCCGGGTCCATGCCGCGGCGGCGCAGCAGGAGCGGCACGGTGCCGCCGATCAGCACCGCGACGACGGTGTTGATCGCCAGGGCGGCGCCGACCACCGCGCCCAGGTAGACGTTGCCGGTGTAGAGCAGGCCGGCGAGAGAGATCAGGAGGCCGAGGACGAGTCCGTTGAGCAGCCCTACCCACGCCTCCTTGGCGGCGACGTGCAGCACCTCGAACGGCTTGACCACGCCGAGCGAGAGCTCGCGCAGGCTGACCGCGACCGCCTGGTTGCCGGAGCAGCCGCTCATGTCCGAGATGATGGGCAGGAAGACCGCCAAGGCGATCACCTGCGCCAGCGTGTCCTGGAAAAGGGCGATGACGCTCGCCGCGACAATGTTGAGCAGGATGTTGACGCTCAGCCACGACAGCCGGCGCCGCGAGCGCACCAGCGTCGACATGCTGCGCAGCTCCTCGCCGCCGACGATGCCTACGACCTTGAGGTGGTCCTCGACCTGCTGCTCGGAGACGGCGTCCCGGGCGTCGGCCCGCTTGACCACCCCCACAAGGCGGCCGTCGTCGAGCACCACCGGCACGCCGAAGAAAGCGTGCTCCCTGAAGAAGCCGGCGAGGCTGTCGAGCGAATCGTCGGCCCGCACCGACAGCGGATTGGACAGCATCACCTCGGTCACGCGGCGCTCGGAGCCGGCCAGGACGATGTCGCGCAGGCGCAGGACCCCCACCAGCCGGCCGCCGGTTGAGGTGACGTAGACGTACTGGACGTCGTAGTCGGAGTAGCGGGCGGCGTTGCGGCGCAGATCGTCCAGCACGTTGCCGATCGTGCGGTCCTCGGGAAAAGCGACAAACTCGGTGACCATGATGCCGCCGGCGACGTCCGGCGGATACTTGCCGAGGAGCCGCGCGTCCTCGGCCTCCTCGGGATCCATCGCGGCCAGGACCGCCTCGGCCTGCCGTGGCGGCAGCTCGGCGAGCAGGTCGGCCTGCTCGGCGCTGGGCAGGACGTTGAGGATCGCGGCGGCCTCGCCCGAGGCGAGGGTCTCGATGAGCTCGGCCGACTGCGCGTCGGGGACCTCGCCGATCAGCTCGGCCGCGGCCTCGGGCTTCATCGCGGCCAGGACCTGCCGCCGCTCGTCCGCGTCGAGCCGCTCTAGGGCCCAGGCGGTGTCTGCCGTCGACAGCGAATCGAGATACTCCTCGAGCCGCTCGCTCGACGCCCGGCGCGCCAGATGGATCATTCTCTCCCACGGCTTCTGAGTCATCGCGCCTCCCAATTCGCCGCCCACCCGGGGGCGGTCCGAGTCGACCGGGCCTACGGCGAGCCCAGAGTGTCAGCTATCGAGTGCCGAAAGCCAGCGCTTTTCGCGCGCGGGCTCGACCGCCGCGCGACGAAAAATGGCCGGCAGCCCGGGGAGGCTGCCGGCCCGGAAAGGGGCGGCCGGCAAGGGGGTGCCGGCCGCTAGCGACGCGACTACCAGGCCGTGCTGAGCACGGTGGTGAGCCGGTAATCGATCGCCTGAGAAGAAGGATTGTTGACCCGGATGGTGTAGTTGCCTGAAGCGAGCGGCACCGCCGTCGCCATCGCCCGGCCCGGCATCGAGACCGACGTCGCTACCAGCGCGCCGGCCGGATCGAAGATCTCGATCCTCAGGGCCTCCGCGCCGACCCCGTCGGCGGCGACGATCACGAGCAGGGTTCCGGGAGCGACCGCCAGCTGAGAGTCTTTCGAGCCGTTGGCCGGGACCGAGCCGGAGCTCTGCGACTGCTCCTCGCGCGTCGACTCGCTGTCGAACTCGTCGGCGATGCAGTCGTTGTCGTCGTCGGAGTCGGAGTCGTCCGAGTCGCCGTCGTTGTCATCGTCGGGGTCGGAGTCGTCCGAGTCGCCGTCGTTGTCGTCGTCGGAGTCGGCGTCGTCGCGCTTGCCGTCGGAGTCGAAGTCGTCGTCGTCGTCCGGGTCGCAGATCCGCTGCACGTCGACCGTGACCCTGGCGGTATCTTCGCCGCCGCGGCCGTCGGAGATCGTGTAGTCGAACGAATCGATGCCGCTGAAGCCCGGATTCGGCGTGTAGGTCACCTGGTTGTCGGGACCGCCGCCGCTGATCGCCGCCTCGCCGTTGGCCGGCTGGGTGACGTCGATCACCGTCAGCTGGTCGTCGGGGTCGGGGTCGGTGTCGTTGTCCAGCACCGGGATGGTCACCGGCGTGTCTTCTGGCGTCGAGGCTGCGTCGTCCACCGCGTCGGGCGGGTTGTTGGGCTCGATCTGCTGGCACGAGCCGGCGTCGCGCACGTCGTCGATACCGATGCCGTCGACCAGCCAGCCGAGAGTGTTGACCGAGGCGTCCGAGCCGAAGACGAAGCGGATGCGCACCGCCTGATCGGCGTAGCCGGCCAGCGAGGCGGGGAAGTTGACGAACAGGCCGCCGGAGGTGCCGTTGAAGACCGGCTCGAACGGCGCCAGCCCGGGGTTCGGACAGGCCGTGGCCGCCAGCGGGTTCTGGATGCTGGGATAGGGCACCGTGTCGAGCTTCTGCCAGTCGTTGAAGTTCCCGGCCTGGGTCGAGACCTCGAGGATGCCGCCGTCCCAGAGCTCCTCGATGTCCCACCGGGTGTCGAAGGTGAGGGTCGGATTGGGACCGAGGTAGACGGTGTCGCTCTCGAGGGTCAGGCAGAGGTCGTCGGCGTAGTTGCCCGACGCCGTGGTGGCGTAGACCGCCGAGTCGCCGACCCCGCCGTTCGGGCGCACCGCCCAGGTGGGCGGCGGCAGGTCGGGCGTGAACTGCTGCGCCGCCGTGTCGCCGGCGTCGTCGAAGAAGCTGCCGCCCGGCGTCAGGGTGCCGACCGGCTTCTCCTTCTTGCGCACGGTGTTCTGGTCCGTGTTGCCGAAGGCGTCGACGGCGCGCACGATGTAGTGGTACTTGACGCCGCTCTCGACCGTCGTGTCGTCGTAGCCGGTGGCGGTGACGCTCGAGGCGATGAGATTGGCCGGGTCGGGCAGGAATTGCGGGTCGGTCGACCGGTAGACGCTGTAGGTCACCCGGCCCGAGTCGCAATTGTCGATCGCTTCGGACCAGTTGACGGTGAGGCTGCAGTTGCCGTCGGTGGCGGAGACGACGCCCTCGGCGCCGTCGAAGCTGGGCGCCGACGTGCAGGTGCCGCCGCCGCCGCACTCGACCGGCAGGCCGAAGCCGTTGGTCACCTGCAGGGTGCCGAAGCCGTCGTTGGCGTCGACGCCCATGCCGCGCTTGGCGAAGGCCCACCAGATGTGGCACTGGTGCGCGCCGTCGTAGTTGGCGAGATCGGCGGCCAGGATGGCGTCGCGGGCGTCGAGGAAGGTCGGGCTGCAGGGCTGGAGCTTCATGCCGTCGAGCACCAGCTGCAGGGCCTTCTGGTTGCCGGCGAGCGGCGCCGAGAGATCGTAGAGGTCCTGGCGGAAGCCGGAGCCGGGCAGCCCGAGCTCGGGCACGCCGTTGACCAGCGCCCAGTACATCTCCCACAGGGTCGTCGCCCAGACCGAGCCGACCCCGTGCGGAACCGACAGGGTGCCGGTGGCGAGATCGCCGTAGGTCTGCGGGTTGACCGCGGTGTCGGTCGAGTACGGGAACGGCCGGATGCCGCCGCCGGTCACCGGGTCCTCGAACGTCAAGTAGGTGCCAATGCCGCGGGCCTCGGTGCCGTTCTTGCCGTCCCGGGCGGTCAGGAAGAGAGCCAGCGTGTCGCTCCAGCCCTCGCCCCCCTGCTGGAGGTTGCCGAGGCAGCCGACCTGGCCGGGGCCGCCGGTCAGGCGGTTGGAGACGCCGTGGCCGTACTCGTGGATGATGACCCCGTTGTCGAGGTCGCTGTCGCGGTCGAAGCCGGCGACGCTGAGCGTGCCGTTGACGCCCGGAAGCCCGGACTTGATGGTGTTGCCGTCGCCCTGGCCGATGAACACCGACGAGATGGTCACCGAGCCGCCGGAGGCGCCCGGGCCCATCCTGACCAGGCCGTCGCCCTGGTTGTTGATGACGATCGCGGCCGCGGCGCCCGCCTGCTCGGCGTTGAGCACCTTGAGACCGAACTCGCAGGTGCCGCGATCGATCAGCGCGATCTTGCCGGCGACCTCGTTGACGATCGGCTCGCAGCCGTCGCTGGCCGTTCCGGCGCCACCGCCGTCGTCGACCAGCACGAACTCGCCGGTGATGCCGGTTTCCGGCAGCACGGCGCCGAAGGAGGCCGCGGTGGCCGGGTAGTCGCCCGCGATTCCGGCCGGCGAGTTGACCCGCACGGTCGGCGGCGCCAGCCAGATGAACATCTGCATGCGCGGCGACAGGCCGTCGATCGGGGTGCCGAAGTTGGCGTTGTTGGTGCCCGAGCCGTCCTGGGCGTCGGCCTGAACGGGATCGGCGGGCAGCCCGCCGGCCTGGAAGTTGACCTGCTGGAAGTTGCCGCTCGGCTCGTCGAAGCCGTAGAGGTAGAGGATGTCGTGGACGACGTTGTTCCAGTAGAAGAGGTTGGTGACCATCGCCTCCTGGTAGCTCTCGGGGCGATCGTTCAGATCGAGCGGGAAGTCGAAGTCGAGGGTCGGGCTGATCGCCTTGACGTCGGTGCCGGGGGTGAACGCGTTGTTGGCGTCGAGGTCGGTCTGGGCGAAGACGTTGTTGCCCGAGGTCTCGACGTCGAAGTGCCAGCCGAGCGGCGAGCCGGTCGGATCGCCGGGAGAGGTCCCCGGCGCCAGCGGCGTTCCCACCGTCGTCCGGCCGTCCGCCGGCGGCAGCGGCCCGGGCTCGACGTGGTTGGGGCTCTCGGCCGGCCACTCGTAGACCAGGTAGCTGTCGTCGAGCATCCGGTTCTCTTTGTGCTGCACCTTGCCGGCGACCGCGTCGACCCGCATCTGCCACCAGTGCTGGTCGTCCGGCTGCAGCATCAGGTCCCAGACCAGGCGGGCGCCGCCGCCCAGCTTCAGATACATGAGCTTGACCCGGACGTCCTCGAGGGAGAAGCCGGCGCCGCTGAAGACCACTTCC
>JBFGLX010000012.1:0-23837 GCA_041575955.1 Thermoanaerobaculia bacterium | reverse complement strand
GGAACCGACCTTGTCGCGGGCCGCAGGGCCCTTGAGAGCTTCCAGTGGGAGGAGGCGCGCGCCCTGTTCGCTGCGGCCCTGGAGCGCGAAGAGACCGCCGAGGCGCACGAGGGGCTGGGCGTCGCCAACTGCTGGCTGGGGGACAAGGAGGCATCGATCGCGGCCTTCGAGTTCGCCTTCCGGCTCTACCGGGAGCGCTCCGATCACCTGGCGGCGGCGCGGATGGCGATCCGGCTGGCGATCGAGAACATCGACGCTCTCGGCGCCACCGCGATCGGCAACGGCTGGCTGGGACGCGCCCGCCAGGTGCTCGAGGGCGAGGAGCCCGCCGAGGAGCACGTCTGGCTCGACATCTGGGAGGCGCATGCCCTCTTCCTGACCCACCGCGACTTGCCGGCCGCGCGGCGGCACCTCGATGCCGCCCTGGCGCTGGCCCGCTCGCTCGGCGTCACCGAGGCCGCGGTGTTCGGCACCGGCCTCGAGGGGCTGATGCAGGTCGCCGAGGGGCAGGTGAACGAAGGCCTGCGCAAGCTCGACCAGACCACTGCGGCGGCGGTCAGCGGCGAGCTGCGGCAGGTGGAGACGATCGGCGAGGCCTACTGTTACGTGATGCGCGCCTGCGAGCAGGTGCAGGATTACGCCCGCGCGGCCGAGTGGGGCCGGCGCGGCCTCGAGGTCTCCCGTCGGCTCCGCGTCCGCTTCTGGGAGAGCTACTGCCGGCTCCACCACATCGCGGTGCAGATGTGGCGTGGCGAGTGGGACGACGCCGAGCGCGAGCTCGAGGCGTTCATCGGCGAGATCGAGAGCATCGCCCCGGCGAGCCTGCCCGGCGCCATCGCCCGGCAAGGCGAGCTGCGCCGCCGCCAGGGGCGCTTCGAGGAGGCAGCCGATCTCTTCACCCGCGCCGAGGGCCACGCCGCCAGCGCCCTCGGGCGCGCAGCCCTGGCGCTCGATCGGGGCGACGCCGAGGCCGCGATCGATCTGTGCGACCGCTACTTCCGCGCGCTCGGCGCCGGCGAGCGGATCGACCGGGCTCCGGGCTGGAGCGTGCGGGTGCGGGCGCTGACCGAGCTCGGCCGGTGCGACGAGGCGGCGTCGGCCCTGGCGAGCCTGCGGGAGGTCGCCGAGGAGGCGGGCACCGAGGAGCTGGCCGCCGTCCAGCGGGCGGCCGAGGGGCTGGTCGCGGCCGCTGCGGGCGATCGCGACGGCGCCCGCCGCTCGTTCGAGGACGCCATCTACCTGTTCGAGCACACCGGGTCGCCGTTCGAGGCCGGGCGGAGCCGGCTCGATCTTGCCCGCACCCTGCTCGAGCAGGGCCTCGAGGCGCGGGCCGCCAACGAGGCGCGCGTGGCCCTGGCCCAGCTCGAGCGCCTGGGCGCCCGCGGCGAGGTAGCGCGCGCCGAGAAGCTCGTGCAGCAGATCGACAGCACGATCGCCGAGCGCTCCGGCAAGCTCCCCAGGCGCACCGTCGACGGGCTGACCCCGCGCCAGGTCGAAGTGCTCGGCTGGCTCGCCCGCGGGCTCAGCAATCGCGAGATCGGCGAGCGGCTGTTCGTCTCCGAGTTCACGGTCAAGCGCCACGTCGCCGACATCCTGACGACCCTCGACCTGCCGTCCCGCGCCGCCGCCGCCGCCTACTTCGCCCGCCGCTCCCCGGAGTAGCTAGCTCCGCGGCTGCTGGGGCACCCTCGACCAGCTCAAGGGCGGCACCTTCCTGGCGACGGTACCGGATGCAGCCCACCTCAGGACGCTAGTGGTCCCTCTCGCACAGGTAGTAATTGAACGTCGCTGAACAGGGCACATCGTTCCAGTTCCCTCCCTGCAGAACGGCGCAGTCCTCGGCACCGCCCCAGTCGTTCGGCTCACCCGGGGCCCAGTTGGAATATGTTGAATCGTTTCCGCTAACACCCGGCTCGCCCGTGACCCATTCCCATGTGCCTTCACTGCGCGCGTCCGAGTAACCGATCCAGATACCCGACAGCAGTGCCGCGGGGTCGAATTCTTCGTACAGGCTTAGCACGAACGCCTGTTCTTCGGCGCTCGTCAGCGTCGCCAGATGCCCAGACCCCGTGGATACACAGTAGCTCTGGACCTCCGCCCACGTCTTTCCGGGAAAGACGCCGAACGAGCGGTAGCAAGGACCGTAATACCAGCGGGCGTCCCCGCACACCTCGTACAGTCTCCAGGCCACAAGCTCGCCCTCCACGACAACCTCGCTATCCTTCCAGTCGGGTAAGCGATTTGGCAGGGAAGACTCGCCGATCCGCAACTCACCGCCGACAGAAGGCGCTTCCACCGGCTTCGCTGCGAGCACTCTTGGGGAGCGTGGCTCCACCTTGGCATCGTCCACATAACGCTCGACCACCGCCAGAGCGCGCCGGACCTCTGCCTCGGTCGGCTCCGGCGCCACCTCGAAGAGCGCCAGCTCCGACCAGGGCGTGGTTCGCTTTCCAACGATCGCCCGCACCGACCACGCGTAGCGGCCGCCCTGTTCCAGGCAGCGCTCAAGCGATGGCGTCCAGCTAGCGACTGAGCCCGCGAAACTCTGCCGCAGGACTGGCTCCTCCTCTTCGCCCTCTTCGCCGAGGCGGTAGAGCACCAGTTCGTAGGAATGAGCCCTTTCGACCGAGCCCCAGCTAAACGTCGGGCAAGTGTCCCCGATCAGGGAACCCGTCGGGCTGCCCGGTGACACCGCCACCACACTATCCCAGGCCCCGCCCGGCCGAGCCAGCAGGACCACTCCAGCGAGCACGAGAAACAACCTGGGCCGCATCTCGCACCTCCTTTCGTCGAGGAACGCCGGGAAGTCTGCGCCCTGGGGCGCGAGGCTGTCGCCACCCAACGGGGCGGGTTTCCGCCGCGCAGAGGTCAGGAATCGCCGGCTGCTCGGGCCGTGGTGACACTCGCACCGAGGCTCTCCGGTCGCCCGGTCGCAAGCCTTGCATATCCAGGCGTTTGCGGCCTTGTGACCCGAATGCTGGTGAGAAGGTCAGCCCCCCCTGGTCCGATCGGGCCAGGGCCGTGCGCTTCGAAATTGGGCCGGACGGCCGAAGCGGGCCGCGCGCCGCTCACCCTACTCTGACGACCGTCGGCCACGGACGCCGGCGGAAGAGTCGAAAACGAAGGACCGGAAGGCAGGAACGTCATGACATCGAAGACCCGAAAAGTGGCTCCTATCGCGCTGCTCGTTACGGTGATCGGAATCGGTACGACGCTCGCGGCCTGGAAGCAGCGCTCGATGGCCGCGGTCGCAGCCGAGGCGGCGAGCCAGCCCGAGCCGCTGGAGTTCATCACTCCCTCCGCCGCCAGGCCGTACGCCCACACTCCCACCGTCACGGCCATCGGCACCGTCCTGGCGCGGCGCTCGGTCACCGTGCGCAACGAGCTGCCGGGCACGGTCTGGCAGGTGCGGCTGACGCCCGGACAGATCGTCGAGGCGGGCAGCGTCCTGGTGCGCCTGGACACCTCCGTGGAGGAGGCGGAGCTCGAGGCGCTGCGGGCGCAGGCCGCTCTCGCGCAGGTCCTGCTCGACCGCAACCAGCTCGCGATCCAGAAGCGCGCCGTGTCCGAGCTCGAGGTCGACCGGGCGCGTGCCGAGCGCGACATCGCTGTGGCCCAGATCGCGCGCACCGAGGCGATCATCGCCCGCAAGACGATCCGAGCGCCGTTCCGCGCGCGCGTCGGCCTGGCCGACGTCCACCCGGGCCAGTACCTCGACGAGGGCACCGAGCTGACCACCCTGCAGGGCCTCGATAGCGTGGTCCACGTCGACTTCTCCGTGGCCCAGGACGTGGCGGCGGGGCTGCGGCAGGGCGACGTCGTCGAGGTGCTCGCCGGCGCCGCCGAAGCGCCGGTCGCCGGCGCGATCGTGGCGGTCGACGCCCGCGTCGACCCGACGAGCCGCAATGCGATGGTGCGCGCGCGCTTCGACGGCGGCGTGGCCGGTCCCGCGCCCGGAGCGTCGGTGCGGGTGCGGATTCCCGCCGGACCGGCGCAGGCCGGGGTCGTCATCCCGGCCAGCGCGCTGCGCACCGGGCCGGCCGGCGACCACGTCTTCGTGATCGCTCACGACGATCAGGGCCACGCCCGTGCCCACCAGCGATCGGTGACCGCCGGCGCCGTGCTCGGCGACGAGGTGGTGATCCGGGCGGGCCTGGCGGCCGGCGAGCAGGTCGCCGCCTCGGGCTCCTTCAAGCTGCGCGAAGCGGTGCTGGTGGCGGTCGACACCGAGGCCACCGCCAGCGTCGCGGCCGGCTCCAAGTAACGCTCGGCAACCAGGATCTACCGGAGGCAGTCACCATGCGCTCGTTCACCGATATCTTCATCAAGCACCCCGTGCTCGCGATCGTCGTCAACCTGGTCCTGGTTCTCGTGGGCTGGCGGGCGCTGACCAGCCTGCCGATCCAGCAGTACCCGCAGGTCGAGAGCTCGTCGGTGGTCGTGACCACGGTCTACGTCGGCGCCAGCGCCGAGACGGTGCGCGGCTTCCTGACCACGCCGATCGAGCGCGCCGTGTCGGCGATCAGCGGCGTCGACAACGTCGAATCGACCAGCCGCGCGGGCGTCAGCACCGTCACCGTACAGCTGGAGCTCGACCACGACCCGACCGCGGCGCTCGCCGAGGTCACCGCTCGGCTGCAGCAGGTCCGATCCCAGCTGCCGGCCGAGGCCGAGCCGCCGCAAGTGGAGGTGCGGCGGGCCGACCGGCCGTACGCGACCTTCTATCTCAGCTTCACCTCCGCCGAGCGCAGCGTGCCCGCGATCACCGACTGGCTGCTGCGCACCCTGCAGCCGCAGCTGTCGACCCTGGCGGGCGTTCAGCGGGTCACGTTCGAGGGCGGACGGCAGCTGGCCATGCGGATCTGGATCGATCCCGATCGGCTGGCGGCGCTCAACCTCTCCCCGGGCGACGTGCAGGCGGCGCTGCGGCGCAACAACTACCTGGCCGCGGTGGGACAGACCAAGGGCGACACGATCCAGATCAACCTGCTGGCCAACACCGATCTGCGCACGGCGGCGGAGTTCGAGGAGCTGATCGTCGCCGAGCGTGGGGGCGCGATGGTGCGGTTGCGCGACGTCGCGCGCGTCGAGCTCGGCGCCGAGGAAGGGGATCTGGCCGCCCGCTACAACGATCGCGAGGCGGTCTACCTCGGGGTCTGGCCGCTGGTCGGCGCCAACGAGATCGAGGTCGCAAAGCGGCTGCGCGCCGAGATGGCGCGCATCGAGCCGACCCTGCCGACCGACGTCGACATGAAGCTGGTGTGGGACGGCACGATGTACATGCGGAACGCGCTCGAGGAGATCACCAAGACGCTGATCGAGACGATCGCCATCGTCGGCCTGGTGGTCTTCCTGTTCATGGGCTCGATCCGCACCGCTCTCGTGCCTCTGGTGGCGATGCCGGTGTCGCTGATCGGCGCGGCCATCTTCATGGTCGCCTTCGGGTTCAGCCTCAACCTGCTGACGATCCTCGCCATCGTCCTGTCGGTCGGCCTGGTCGTCGACGACGCGATCGTGGTGGTCGAGAACGTCGAGCGCCACGTGCGGCTCGGCAAGTCGCGGCGGCGCGCCGCCCTGGACGGGTCGCGGGAGCTGGTCGGTCCGATCATCGCGATGACCATCACGCTGGCCACCGTCTACGCGCCGATCGGCTTCCAGGGCGGCCTGACCGGCTCGCTCTTCCTCGAGTTCGCCATCACGCTGGCGGCCGCGGTGGTCCTGTCGGGCATCGTCGCGGTGACCCTGTCGCCGGTGATGAGCTCGCGCTTCGTGCATCCCAACGGCGAGGAGGGGCGGCTGACCGCGCTGGTCAATCGCGGCTTCGATCTCCTCCGCCGGGGCTACGCGCGGCTGCTGAACGGCGCCCTCGAGATCCGCTGGGCGGTGGTGGCGGCCGCGCTGCTGATCGTGGCGGCGGCCTGGCCGATGTACACGCTGTCGCGGCGCGAGCTCGCCCCGGTCGAGGACCAGAGCCACGTCAGCCTCTTCTTCGAAGCCTCTCCCGACGCCTCGCTCGAGGCCGTCAAGCGCGACTCCCTCGACGTCGTGACGGCGGTCACCTCGTTTCCGGAGACCGAGTTCATGTGGTCGCTGACCGGCTCGTGGGGCGGCTACGGCGGCCTGGTGGCGAAGGACTGGCGCCAGCGGGCGCGATCGACCGAAGAGATGTACGGCGCGCTCTTCGGCGCGGTCTATCAGATCCCGGGTGTCAGGGTGTTCCCGCGCCTCGACCCGCCGCTGCCGACCCCCGGTCAGTACGACGTCGAGCTGGTGCTGCAGAGCGATGCGCCGGTCGAGCGCATGCTGGAGATCACCGGCGCGGTGCTCGGCGCCGGCTGGCAGAGCGGCAAGTTCCTCTACGTCGACACCGATCTCAAGATCGACCAGCCCCAGGCCCGAGTGGTCCTGGACCGGGATCGGATCGCCGATCTCGGGCTCGACCTGGCGACCGTCGCCCAGGAGCTCGGCACCCTGCTGGGCGGCAACTACGTGAACCGCTTCAACTTCTTCGATCGCAGCTACAAGGTGATCCCGCAGATCGGCTCGGAGGGCCGCGCGACGCTCGCGCCGCTGCTCGACCTCAAGATCAAGGCGCCGGGGGGCGAGCTGGTGCCGGTGTCGACCTTCACCCGCATCGAGACGACCGCGGCGCCGCGGAGCCTGAACCGGTTCCAGCAGCGCAACGCGGTGCGCGTCTTCGGCGGCGTGAGCCCGAACGTCACCAAGGAAGAGGGGCTGCGGGTGCTCGAGGCCGCGGCGACGGCGGCGGGCGCCTCCGAGGTGTCTCTCGACTACGCCGGCGAGTCGCGGCAGATCCGCCGGGAGGGGACCGCGCTCACCGCCAGCCTCGGTTTCGCGCTGATCCTCATCTATCTGGTGCTGGCCGCGCAGTTCCACAGCTTTCGGGACCCGCTGATCGTGCTGCTGGGCTCGGTGCCGCTGGCGATCTCGGGCGCGCTGGCCTTCACCTTCGTCGACCTCACGACCCTCAACATCTACTCGCAGGTGGGCCTGATCACGCTGGTCGGGCTGGTGGCGAAGAACGGCATCCTGATCGTCGAGTTCGCCAACACCCTGCAGGGCCGCGGCCTCGACAAGATGGCGGCGGTGCGGGCGGCGGCGACGACGCGCCTGCGGCCGGTCCTGATGACCTCGGCCGCCACCGTGCTCGGGCACCTGCCCCTGGTCCTGGTCTCGGGACCGGGCGCCGGCGCGCGCAACAGCATCGGCATCGTGCTGGTCGCCGGCATGATCGTCGGCACCCTGTTCACCCTGTTCGCGGTCCCCGTCTTCTACTCGCTGATCGCCGCCCGGCATGCGCCCGAGGCGCTGGAGGACGGGATCGATGCCGAGGCGGACGCCCGGCCCGCCGGAGAAACCCTGACGAGGCCGCTCGCGGCGTGACGGCGGTCTCGCGGACGAGCGCTGAGGAGCACACGAAATGAGAGAGTTCCTATTGCCCCTGCTGATCGCCGGTCTCGCGGCCGGCTGCGCCGTCGGACCCGATTACAGCCGGCCGGAGGTCGCCTTGCCCGAGGAGTTTCGCGGTGCGCCGGAGGCGTCGGATGCCACGGTGCCGGCGTCGCTCGCCGATCGGGCCTGGTGGGAGATCGTCGACGACCCGGTCCTGGCCGCCCTGATCGACCAGGCGCTGCGCGACAGCCACGAGATCCGGCTCGCCGCGTGGCGGGTCGAGGAGGCGCGAGCGAACGCCGGCATCGCCCGGGCGCAGGGCCTGCCCCAGGTCGAGGCGGGCGCCGGCGCCGCGCGCTCACGGCCGTCGCAGCTCTTCGCGCCGGGGGTCGGGACGGTGGACCTCTACGACGTCAACCTCGGGCTCTCCTGGGAGATCGACCTCTGGGGCCGGATCCGGCGCCTGAACGAGGCCGCCCTGGCGCGCTACCTGGCCACCGAGGAGGCGCAGCGGGGGGTCGTGCTGTCGCTGGTGGCGCAGGTCGCCAGCGACTATTTCGAGCTGCGCGCCCTCGATCTCCGGCTCGAGATCGCCCGTCGGACCGCCGTGGCCTTCGAGGAGACGCACGATCTGTTCAGCGGCCGGCTGGAGGCCGGCCTGGCGTCGGGTCTCGAGACCTCGAGCGCGCAAGCTTCCCTGGCGGCGACCGTCGCCGCCATTCCCGAGCTCGAGCGCCAGATCGCGGCGCGCGAGAACGCCCTCTCCGTCCTGCTCGGCCGCTACCCGGGGGAGATCCGGCGGGGCGCGCCCCTGGGAGATCAGCTGCTGCCGCCCGAGATCCCGGCCGGTCTGCCGGCGGACCTGCTCGAGCGGCGGCCCGACGTGCGGTTCGCCGAGCAGGAGCTGATCGCCGCCAACGCCGAAGTCGGCGTCGCGGTGGCCCGCTTCTACCCGACGCTGAGCCTCACCGGCGCGTTCGGGGGCGTGGCGCCGGAGGTCTCCGAGCTCCTGGGCAGCGGCAAGACCTGGTCGCTGGGCGGCGGTCTCCTGTCGCCGGTCTTCACCGGGCGTCGCCTCAAGAACGAGCACCGTGCCGCTCTCGCCCGCTGGGAGCAGGCCAGGGTCCGGTTCGAGCGCAGCGTGACCACCGCGCTGGCCGAGGTCGCCACCGCGCTCGTCGCCTACCACAAGCTCGCCGAGGTCGAGGCCGAGCAGGCCCGCGCCGTGGCCGCCTATCGCGAGGCGGTCGAGGTCGCCGGCACCCGGTACCGGTCCGGCCTGTCGGACTACCTCGACGTGCTCCAGGCGCAGCAGCAGCTGTTCCCGGCCGAGAACGCCCTCGCCGAGACCCGTTTCGCCCGCCTGGCCACGCTGGTTCAGCTCTATCGGGCGCTGGGCGGCGGATGGCCCGAACGGACCAATCCACCGGCTGGCGAGAATTGGCCCGTGCGGCCGAAGCGCGGCACCTCGGATCTCCCCTAGTCTGACTACCGTCGGCTGAACCAGAACGGGGCGGCCGAAGCACCGAGGAGGCGACGACATGAAGAAGAAGGCACTGACTACCCTGGTCGCGGGACTGGCAATCGCCGCGATCGCCCTGTTTTCGATTGCCGCTCACCGCGCGGCCAGCCTGGAGGTCCAGCAATCGCGCATCGAGCGCGGCCGCTACATGGTCACCGTGATGGGCTGCGCCGACTGCCACGCCCCCAAGAAGATGGGCGAGTACGGCCCGGTTCCCGACGAGAGCCGCTACCTCTCCGGTCATCCGCAGGAGTCCCAGCTGCCGCCGGCGCCAGGGCTTCCGGACGGTCCCTGGGCGGCGGTCGGCTCCTGGGACCTGACGGCCTGGTCCGGACCCTGGGGCACGAGCTTCGCGATGAACCTGACCCCGGACGAGAACACCGGCATCGGCAGCTGGTCCGAGGAGACGTTCATGAAGGCCCTGCGCACCGGGCGCCACATGGGGGTCTCGCGGCCGATCCTGCCGCCCATGCCGTGGGAGAACTTCCGCCACCTGAGCGACGAGGACCTGAAGGCGGTCTACGCCTACCTGATGAGCCAGCCGCCCATCCGCAACCGGATCCCCGACCCGCTGCCGCCGATGACGAGCGCGGTCACCGCCGGATCGTAAGGGCTCGGCCACCGGTCGCCGCTCGCTCCAATGACCGGTCGCGCCACCAGCCACCAGCGTCACCACCCCCCGGGGCCTCGAGCGGCCGGCCTCGGGGTTTTTACTTTCCGGACCGCGCCCTGGAGGGTATTCACCGCTCCCTCTGGGGAGTTTGTTCTATGGCCCCGGGCTTCGAGTCCGGCTACTCTCGAAGGTGGCGGACCAGGCGCCGGGCCGGTGCCGTCGTGGGGGGTTCTCCCGCCGCGATTTGAGGGATTCACCCTATTTCGATCGGTTCGGGACGGCGCTACAGTCGAGAGTGGATCTGACGCAGAAAAGGGGAGCGGGCAGGCTTCCCACCAGGAGCCGGCCAATGAGATCGAGCAGGTCTGCGCTGCGAGCCGGCGGGAACCTGGCCGCGGTTGTCGTGCCCAGGTAGCTGTACTAAAATGAACGCGACTTCTACAAGTCGACTCCCCTACGGGAGGAAGAAATGAAACGACTCCTCTGCGCGTTGGCGCTACTCTCATCTCCGGCCCTGCTCGCCGCCCAGTCCCCGGTCACGGTCACGGTCAGCGGCGCAACCGTCGAAGCCGTGATCGCGCTGCCCGGCGGCATCGAAGCCGACCTTTCCCTCGAGTTCGAATCCGTGGTGGGTCTGTCGGCGAGCTCGATCGGACTGTCCGCGGAGATCGTCAACCCGCTCGATCCGGACCTGGTCGCCCGGCTGGCGGACGTGGACGACGTCACCATCGCGGGCACGTTTCCGGTGCTGATCGAGATCGAGCCGCCGGCGACGGGTCCGCTGTCGTTCACCGACGTCGTCGAGCTGGAGCTCCACACCCACAATCTGAGCTATTCCGCGAACTCGCCGTTGCGGCTGGTCAAGGCGTCGCTCGGCGGGCCCTTCGAGGACATCACGAGCTGGTCCGGCAGCGGCAGCTACCGGGTCGGCGGCAACGAAGGCGGGTTCTCCCAGTTCCTGATCGTGGCCGACCTGCGGCCGGTGGCCGACGTCATCGACCTCAAGTTCGCACGCCTTCAGGACAAGCTCGACGCCAACGCCGCCGACATCGATGCCGAGGTTCTGGCGGATCTGCAGAGCGCGCTCGACGAGGCCTGGTCGTGGCGGCTGAGTCTCGACTTCGTCGAGGCGGCGGCGACGATCGCCAACTTCATCAAGGTCGTAGAGTCCAACTCCGGGTCCGCGATCCCGAACGTCTGGCGTTCGAGCCGCGATCTGGTGAACGTCGCGGGCGAGCTGCGCGGGGCGGCGGGCACCCTTCGGTTCAGTCTGAATCGGGCCAGCGGGCCGTAACGGCGACCGGCTCCACGGCCGAGCCCAGATGATAGCTCGCCTGACGATCCATCTCCCCCGCCAGCCGACAAAGACGGTCTTGTTGCGCGGGGGCGAGAGCTATCTCGTGGGGCGCGATCCGGCCTGCGACCTGGTGCTCGAGGATGGGCGCGTCTCTCGGGAGCACGCCCGGTTCACGAGCTCCGCCGAGGGGCTCAAGATCTCCAACCTGGGCAGCAAGAACGGCTTGACGCTGGACGGACGGCCGGTCGAGGAGAGCGTCCTCAACGGCGCCTGCCTGGTCAGCTTCGGCGGCGTGATCGCGTACTACGAGCCGCTGCGCGAGGACGGCGGCTGGGCGGCCGAGCGGCGCCGCAGGCTGCAGACGACGCTCGACGCGCACGAACAGCTGGAGCGGCACGGCCAGTCGGTCGACAGCCTGGTCGAGCGTCTGCTGGCGTCGGTGATCGAGATCTGCGGCGCCGAGCGCGGCTTCGTGCTGCTAGCCTCGGCCGGCGGCGATTTCGAGGTCGTGGCCAGCCGCGGGCTGTCGCCGGAAGAGCTCGAGCGCCGCGAGTTTCGAGGCAGCGTCTCCGCCGTGAGCCGCGTTCTCGAGAGCGGCGAGCCGATCGCCGAATCCGACGTGCTCGAGGACACCTTCCTGGGCGCCCGGCGCAGCGTGGTGAGCGAAGGGATCCGCGGCCTGATCTGCCTGCCGCTGGCGACCGCGGGCCGCACGATCGGCGCCATCTACGCCGACAGCCGCCGCGAGGGCACGGCGTTCGACGAGCTCGACCTGGAGATCCTCGGCGCGCTGGCGTCCCACGCGGCCCTGTCGCTCTGGGTGGCGAGCCTCGATCGCGAGCTGCGCAGCCTCACTGGCAACCTGCCGACCGAGGTGGCAAGCGTCAACCCCGGCGCGCGCTCGATCGCCGGCTTTCCGAGCTGGTCGTCGCTCGCGACGGCATCTCCCTCCGGCAGCGAGGAGCCAGCTTGACCCCCGACGAGCGGCCGTCGACACCCCCTCCGACTCTCACCAACATCGGGGGCACCGCCCTGGAGGTGGGCGCCCTGCTCGCCGGCCGCTATCGCGTCGCCGAGATGCTCGGCCTGGGGGCGATGGGCATGGTCTACCGGGCCCACGACGAAGATCTCGACCTCGACGTCGCGGTCAAGGTGCTGCGCCCCGAGCTCTCGGGCGACGCCGGGCTGATCGAGCGCTTTCGCCGGGAGCTGATCCTCGCCCGGCAGGTGTCGCACCGGAACGTGGTGCGCATCCACGATCTGGGCAAGGACGGCGAGCTGCTCTTCCTGACCATGGACTTCGTCGCCGGCAAGACCCTGCGCGACGTCCTCAGGGAGCGCGGCAAGCTGCCGGTGGACGAGGTGACCCGGATCGGGTCGCAGCTGGCGCGGGCGCTGGCCGCGGCGCACGAGCAGGGCATCATCCATCGCGATCTCAAGCCCTCCAACGTCATGGTCGACGACGAGGGCAGCGCCTACGTGACCGATTTCGGCATCGCCCGGTCGGTGACCTCGGCGGCGCTCACCCGCACCGGGCTGGTCGTCGGAACTCCGGGCTACCTGGCGCCGGAGCAGATTCGGGGCGAAGAGCTCGACGGCCGCTGCGACGTCTTCGCGCTCGGGGTGCTGCTGCGCGAGCTGCTGATGGGCGACGCGGCGGTCAGCCCGACCGCGGATGAGGCCATCGCCCGCTCGATGCACGGCACCTCCACCGCCCTGCGCGGGCTGGGCGCCGAGGTGCCGGCCGCGCTCAAGGCGATCCTGGGGCGCGCCCTGGAGCCGGATCGTCGCCGGCGCTACGCCACGGCGGAGGAGATGGCGCGCGATCTCGAAACGCTGTCGCGGCCGCCGCGCCGGCTGCCGGCCCGGCACACCCTGGCCGCTGTGGCGGCCGTCCTCGTGCTGGTCGCGGGCCTGGCGCTCGGGGTGCCCGTTCTGCGCAGCTGGCTGGCGCGCCCGGCCGCCGCCCCGGGCGCGGCGGCGACCGTCGAACAGCTGCCGACCCTGGCGGTGCTGCCGTTCAGCGACGAGACGAACCGGCCCGAGACCGCCTGGCTGGGAGCGGGCATCCCGGAGATCCTGTTCGAATCGCTGGTGTCGCACCCGAACCTGAGAGTCGTCGATCCGCAGCGGGTCGTGGGCGCGCTCGCCGACCTCAAGCTCGACCCCGGGCGCCTCACCGACGCCAATCTCGAGCAGGCGGCCGAGCTCTTCGACGCCGGCCGCATCCTGACCGGACGGGTCAGGCCGGCCGGCAAGGGGCTGCGCATCGAGGCGCGGCTCAGCTCCCCGGCCGCCGGGCAGGCGGCCACCGTGCCGCTGCTGGTCGAGGACGCCGAGGGCGCGCGCAGCCCGGCGCAGCTCGTGCGCGCGCTGGAGGAGGCCGTGCTCGACAAGCTGACACTGCGACCCGACCCGTCGGCGGAGCCGGTGACCCTCGACTCGACGGCCCTGCCCGCCTACAGCGAAGGGGTGCGGCGGCTTCAGCAGGGCGACCTGGTCGGCGCCCGCGAGCGGCTCGAGGAGGCGGTGGCCGCCGATTCCGGGTTCGGCCCGGCGCTCCTCGACCTGGCGCGCGCCTACGAGGGGCTGGGGCTCTACGACGAGGCGCTGGCGACGGCCGATCGGGCGATCGAGGCGCTGCCCGAGGGGCGGCTGGGGCTGGCGGCGCGGGCCGCCGAGGCGCGCCTGTCCGGCGACGCCGCGCGCTCGACCGAGCTGCTCGCCGAGCTGGTCGAGCGCTATCCGACCGACCTGGAGTCGTCGGTCGAGCTGGCCGACGCGCTCGGCATGGAGGGGCGCTTCAAGGAGGCGCTGGAGCGCCTCGAGCGAGTGGTCGAGGCGGCGCCCAGCCATCCTCGGGCCTGGTACCTCATGTCGAAGTTCTCGATCCGCTCGGGCGACGCGCGTCGCGCGGTCGACGAGTACCTGGTGCGCGCGATGGTGATCCAGAACAAGCTGCGCAACCGGCAGGGGCAGGCGGACGTTCTCAACGCCTACGGCGTCGCCTACCGCGAGCTCGGGGAGATCGAGCAGGCCGAGGAGAGCTACCGGCGAGCCGCGGGGCTGCGGCGCGAGGTGGGCGATCAACGCGGCTACGCCACGACCCTGCGCAACCTCTCCCACATCGCCGTCTTCCGGGGCAATTACGAAGCCGCCGAGCGGGATCTGGTCGAGGCGCGGGCCATCCTCGAGCAGCTGGGAGACGTGGGCGGCATCGCCGATATCCACAACGATCTGGGCATGCTGGAAGAGGCCCGCGGCCGCTATGCCGAGTCGCTCGAGCAGTTCCGCGAGGCGCTGCAGGCGCGTCGCCGTCTCGGCAATCAGCGGGCGATCGCCGAGAGCCTGAACAACATCGGGTTCGCCAACCACGAGCTCGGCAACTACGACGACGCCGAGGTCTACTGGAAGCAGGCGCTGGAGATCTACCAGCAGACCGGCAACTTGAAAGGGGAGGTCGTGGTGCGCCAGAGCCTGGGCCGACTGGAGACGACCCGCGGCGAGTGGACGGACGCGACGCGGTCGTACCTGCAGGCGCTGGAGGCGAGCCGCGAGCTCGACTGGACGGCGGCCACCGCCGCCTCGGAGGGCGCCCTGGGGCAGCTCGCCCACCGTCAGGGCCGGCACGCCGCCGCGCTCGCCTACTACGACGACGCTCTCGAGCGGTTCGAGAGCCTAGAGGAGCCGCGCGGCTACCTCGAGTTCGGTCTCGCCAAGGCGGAGACGCTGCTCGATCTCGGCTTGACGGGCCAGGCGACGGCGCTCCTGGGGCGGCTCGAGGAGCGCCTGGCCGCGGTCGGCAGCAGCGATCAAAAGGCGCGGCACGAGCTGCTGCACGCCGAAGCGCTGTACCAGGACGGCGACCGGGCCGGCGCCCAGCAGGCGCTGTCCCGCGCCGGCGCCGCGGCAGCCGAGAGCGGCAACCGGGCGCTCGAGCTGACCGTCGAGCTGGCCCGGATCGCCGGCCAGAACGGCCTCGGCCGGCTGGCGCAGGTCTACGACGAGCTGGTGGCGCTCGGCAACGTCGAGCTCGAGCTCGAGGCGGGCGAGCTGCTGGTGGCGCGCCTGCTCGCGGCCGGCGACGCCGAGCGGGCGGCCGAGCGCCTGGCTGGGCTGAACCGGACCTTGCGGCGGGTCGGCGACTACGGCGGCGCCTACCGCGTCTATCGGCTCGAAGAGCGGCTGGCCGAGGTCCGCGGCGGAGACCGAGGGGTGTGGCGGCAGCGGGCGGCGGCCGAGCTGGACCGCCTGCGCCAGGGCCTGTCGACCGAGCAGGCGGCGGCGCTCGCGGCGCGGGTCGGAAAGATGGAGACGAAGGGTGACGAGTCCCTTTGATCTCGGCGCGGATGCGCCCCCTTCGGTGGAGGACATCTACCGCCGGATCCGCTCGCTCGGCCGCGAGAACGAGCGCATCCTCGGCGACCTGCTCGCCGGCGAGCGCCGCTTCCGGCGCCTGGCGAAGGCGGTCTGGCGGGTCCAGGAGGACGAGCGCCGCCGGCTGGCGCGCGAGCTGCACGACGGCATCGGCCAGACGCTGGTGGCGCTCAAGAACCAGCTCGAAGGGGTGTCGAGCCGCTTGAACGAGGCGCCGGAGCTCAGGGCGCGCCTCGCCCAGGCGACCGAGCTCGCCTCCCATGCGCTCGAGGACACGCGCGAGCTGTCGCGGCTTCTGCGCCCGCCGGTGCTCGACGACCTGGGTCTCGCGGCGGCGCTCAACTGGCTCTCGCGCACGGTCGGCAAGCAGTTCGGCCTGAAGGTGAACCGCGCCATCGACGAGCTCGGAGCCCCACCCGCCAAGGAGCTCGAGACCGTACTCTTCCGCATCGCCCAGGAAGCGCTGACCAACGCCGCCAAGCACGCCCAGGCCAAGTCGGTGCGGGTGGCGCTCACCGAGCGCCCGCGCTCGCTGGTGCTCGAGGTGAGCGACAGCGGCAACGGCTTCGACGTCGCGGCGGCGCTTCAGCGCACCGGCGATCGCACCGGCGTCGGCCTGCGCGGCATGCGCGACCGGGTCGAGCTCTTCGGCGGCCGGCTGACGGTAGACTCGGCACCGGGCCGCGGCACGACGATCACCGCCGAGGTGCCGCTGCTCGACAGCGACGAGGTCTGATGAACCCGATCCGAGTCCTGGTGGCCGACGACCACACCCTGGTGCGCGAGGGGCTGGTCAAGATCCTGCGCGAGACCGGCGACTGCGAGGTGGTGGCCGAGGCCTCGGACGGCCGCGAGGCGGTCGAGAAGGCCGAGGCGACCCAGCCGGCGGTCGCGGTCATCGACATCAGCATGCCGAGGCTGAACGGCATCGAGGTCACGCGGCGCATCCGCGAGTCGCTGCCGGGGACCCGCGTCCTCGCCCTCACCGTGCACGACGAAGAGGAGTACGTCGTGCACGTCGTCAAGGCGGGCGCCTCGGGCTACCTGGTCAAGGACAGCGCCGCCGCCGAGCTGGTCGAGGCGGTGCGCGCGCTGGCGCAGGGACAGGGCTACTTCGGTCCGCAGGCGGCCAACATCCTGGCCGAGCAGTACCGCAAGCCCGACTCCGGCGGCGATCCCTACGGCTCGCTGACGCCGCGCGAGCGCGAGGTCTTCCACCTGGTGGTCGAGGGGCTGACCACCAAGGAGATCGCCAAGGAGCTCGGCGTGAGCGTCAAGACCGCCGACAACCACCGCACCCGGGTGATGGACAAGCTCGACGTCCGCAACGTGGCCCAGCTGGTGCGCTTCGCCGCCAAGCGCAAGCTGCTGTAGCGGGCTAGCCTAGCCGCCGAGGGCTACCTGCGGCAGCAGGATGATCCCGTGTGCGACGGCGCTCGCCAACGCCGCTCCGGTCTTCTCGCGCAGGAATCCGAACACGCATCCGACGAGCCCCGTCCAGAGTGCCCACGCCCAGTCGCCGCCCGTCGGGCTCATGATCGGGTGGAACAGGCCGAACAGCACTCCCGACAGAATCAGCCCTGGACCGAAGCTCGTGTTGAATAGGGAGTACGGACGCTCGAAGGCATCGTTGAGCCGCCCCTGGACGTAGCCGCGAAAGAAGAGCTCCTCGAGGAGGGCCACGAACAGGAGCACATAGACCGCCCGCGTGACGATCGGAGCCGACGCCTTGGCAAGCACGGCGGCCAGAAGTCCGGCCGCGAGCACGCTCAGGTAGAGAAGTGTCGATCGAGGCCCGACCGCCCGATTCGCGAGCGCCGGACGCTGAGAGATCGCCAGGAGTCCGAGGAGACCCGCGACGGCGAAGCCGGCGCCCAGGATCGCGGCTCCCGGCAACTGCTTCGGGTCGAGCTCCAGACTCGCCACCAGGGGAAAGAGCATCGTGGCCGGAAGCAGAGTGACTCCGACGATGCCTCCCTGCCGGGCGTGATCGGAGAGCCGCTCGGCGGTCAGCCCGTAGCTTCCCGGGTTGCGTCGACCCAGGAGAAGCGCGGCGGCAGGCAGGGCGAGGAACAGCGCGGCGTTGGAAAGGAAGGAAGCTCCCAGAGCCGACTTCTGCCACTCCATGAAACCGGCGCTTCGCAGCAGCCGCCCGATGACCACGAGACCGGCGAGCACGCCGATGACCTCGAGCAGAGCGAGAGTTCTTTTCGTCAACGGACCGTGTCGGAGGGTACACGAGGCCGCGCACCTGGTCGAGCTGTCGAGGCCCCTCTTGCGAACTGCGGCCCAACTGCGCGCCGAGCTCGAGGTCAGGACGCCGGACGCGATCCAGCTGGCCACCGCGATCCACGGCGGCTGCTCGATGCTGGTCACCAACGATCGGAGGCTCCCGGAGATCCCCGGCCTCGCCGTGCGCCAGGTCGCGCAGGGGTGGCTCGCGCGAGCGCTAGAGCTCGATCCCGAGAGCGTTCGAGCGTGCACGTACCTCGCCGAGCTCTACATGGCGCGAGGCGACGACGACGGAGCACTGGCGCAGGCCGGGAAAGATCTTGGCCCGCTTCCCCAGCCTGACCTTCAGAGCGCCCCTACTCCTGCTCGACCCAGACGTTGATCGCGATCGAGGTGTCGAGCGCGCCGCTGGAGCTGAAGGTGTCGCTCCAGATGAAGGCGTCGTTCCAGATGAAGGTGTCGCTCCAGGCGTAGTCCCCGTTCCAGGCGATGCTGTCGTTCCAGACGAAGCCGTCGTTCCAGATGTACTCGTCGCGGAACTTGACGCCGTCGTTCCAGATGAAGGTGTCGTTCCAGATGAAGCCGTCGCCGTCGAGGCCGGTCAGGAAGTAGTTGCCGGCTTCGTCTCGGTTGCCCAGGCCGCCGAAGTGCATCTTGCCGGCGAGGTCGAGCTCGACGTCGAGGCCGCGGTTGGCGCAGCCGCTGTCGAGGGCGTAGACGGCATCGCGAGCGTTGACCAGGCCCGCGCCCTGCTGAAAGACGCTGTAGGACAGAACCAGCTCGAGGGTTGCGGTGAACTCGGTCGCCGGCCGGGCCGAGGCCATCAGCCGGCACTTGACGTCGTCGGGGGTCAGGGTCGGATCGTACTGGAGCATGAGCGCGGCGACGCCGGAGACGACCGCGGCGGCCTGGGAGGTCCCGGACATCGTGAAGTAGTTGACGCCGTCGTGGAACTCGGGATGCTCGAGCGCGATCTGCGAGGTCTGCGACATGAGCCCGGTCATGTGGCCTCCGGGCGCCACCACCTCGGGCTTGACGAAGCCCTCGAGGGTCGGGCCGGTGGACGAGAACGAGGTCAGGAAGTCGTCGCTTGGGTTCCTGGTCGCCGCGTCGGACATCGCGCCGACGGTGATCACGTACGGGACGTTGCCGGGCACGCCGATGGTCATCGGATCGGGGCCGCGATTACCGGCCGAAGCCACGACCACGATGCCCGCCTGCCACGCCGCCATCACGGCCTGGTTGAGGGGATCGTCCCAGTAGTGGGAGATCGGCTCGGCGCTGAACGACAGGTTGAGCACTCGGATGCCGTACAGGTCCTTGTTCGCCACCACCCAGTCGACGCCGCGGATGACGTCGAGGTAGGTGCCGCGGCCGTCGGTGCCGAACGCCTTGACGATCACCAGGTTGGCGTTGGGGGCGATGCCGTTGAACTTGTGGTCCTGGCCCTTGACCTTGGCTCTGACGCTGCTCGCCGCCACGCTCGAGACGTGGGTGCCGTGGCCGCTGCCGTCGCTAGCCGCGGCGCCGGCCCGGCTGTCGTCGATGGCGTTGTAGCGCGCCAGCACCCGGCTCTCTCCGTACGCGTTCTGGCCCAGCCCCTCTTCGATCTGAGAGCCTTCCAGCACCACGCCGGTATCCAGGATGGCGATCGTCACGCCGGTGCCGTCGATGCCGAGGCTCTGGACCTTGTCGGCGTCGATGAATTCCGCGTAGCCGGTGTCGAGGCCCCAGCGGGTGATCCGCTTGGTCTGGCCGTTGGTCAGGTTGGAGGCGGGGGTGTTGCCGGAGACGCCTTTGTCCTTGTCCTTGTCCTTGCCCTTGCCGCCCTTGCCGGCGGTCTCGGCGGTGCGATTGGCGAACAGCCGAACCTTGTGGGTGTTGGACGACTCGAGGCTCTCCATCTGCGCCGCGTCGAGCAGCGCGCCGACCGCGCGGATGACCGCCAGCCGGTGCGTGATCTCGCCGCCAACGCTGTCGACGGCGGCGGCGGCCTGTTCTACGGTTTCGGCCTGGACGATGACGCTGACCCTGTCGGGCGCGGCCTGCGAGACGGCGGGCGCCAGCAGCGTCAGTGCCGCCGCGATGGTGATGCCGATGAGCTGGGTCAGGTTTCTTGTCTGCATTGTCGAGTCTCCGCTGTGCGCATTCGGCGCTTCGCGTGGGAGGTAAGGCAAGGGGCGTACCGTTCGCTCATGGCCATCCGGCGATACGCGCTACAGGTCGCAACCCGGTGGGATCGACGCATGTAAACCTCTGATTTTGAGTGTCTTAGAGCCGCCCGCTCCGACGCTCCGGGAAGCTGGAAGCCATGCGAAGAGGCGAGAAAAAACGGCGACCGGAGAAGAAATAGCGACCGGATGCGCCGAAATCTCGCCGCGCGGCCCGCGGCCGAGGGGTGGTCGGCGGTCCTTCGAGCGCCGGAGTGGGTATCCTTTTCCTCCGATGTCGCGCTTCGACTCTGCGGACCTGACGCTCCTGTCGGAGGCGCTCGCGGCGCTCGGCGACGGCTTCGCGCGCCTCCCCGACCCCGGACCCGGCGCCTCGACGGCCGAGCGCGAGCGCCGGCGCGAGGCGCTGATGGCCACCGTCGAGCGGCTCAAGGACAACTTCCCGTACCACCATCCGCTCTACGTCGGCCAGATGCTCAAGCCGCCGCATCCGCTCGCGCGCGTGGCCTACGCGCTGGCCATGTGGCTGAATCCCAACAACCACGCGCTCGACGGTGGCCGGGCGAGCTCGGCGATGGAGAAGGAAGCGGTCGGCGAGATCGCCCGGATGTTCGGCTGGCGCACCCACCTGGGGCACCTGTGCGGCGGCGGCACGATGGCCAACTTCGAGGCGCTCTGGGTGGGCCGCGAGTCGAGCCCGGGCAAGGCGATCGCGGCCTCGGCGCAGGCGCACTACACGCATGCGCGGCTGGCCGGGGTCCTGGGGGTCCCGTTTCGCGAGGTGCCGGTCGACGCGCGCGGTCGCCTCGATCCGGTGGCGCTCGAGCGCGCGGTCGTCGACGGCGGGGTCGGTACGGTGGTCGCCACCCTGGGGACGACGGCGGCCGGCGCGGTCGATCCGCTGCCGGCCATCCTGGAGCTCCGGCGGGCGCACGGCTTCCGCCTGCACGTCGATACCGCCTACGGCGGCTATTTCACGCTCGCCGGCAATCTCGGGTCCGAGGCGGCGGCCGCCTACGGCGCGATCTCGGAGGCCGACTCGATCGTGGTCGATCCGCACAAGCACGGGCTGCAGCCGTACGGCTGCGGCTGCGTGCTGTTCAGGGACCCGGAGGTCGGCCGCTTCTACCGGCACGACTCGCCCTACACCTACTTCAGCTCGCCCGAGCTGCATCTGGGGGAGATCTCGCTCGAATGCTCGCGCCCGGGGGCCGCGGCGGTGGCGCTGTGGGCGACGATGCGCCTCTTGCCGCTAGAGCGTGGCGGCGCCTTCGCCCGCGCGCTCGAGTCGTGCCGCGAGGGCGCGCTGGCGCTCCACCGCGCGCTGTCCGCGGACGAGCGGTTCGCGCCTCTGTTCGCGCCGCAGCTCGACATCGTCGCCTGGGCCGCGCGCGCCCCGACCGCCGGCGAGTCCTCGGCGCGCGCGCAGCGGATCTTCGCCGCCGCCGCGGATCGTGACCTGCACCTGGCGCTGGCCAGATTCCCGCGCCAGATGTGCGAGCCGGCCGGGGCGGTCGAGAGCTGGGACGCCGAGCAGCTGACCTGCCTGCGGGCCTGCGTGATGAAGCCCGAGCACGAGCGCTGGATGCCGGAGATCCTCTCGCGCCTCGACGCGGCCAGCGGGTAGACTCGGGGCGCGACCCTCGGAGGCCCCGCCGACCCGAACCTTCGTGACGTACAGCTCAGGAAACAGGAGAACCAGAATGGCCAGCCACCTTCTGCGGGCTGCCGCGCTAGCCTCCGCCGCCCTCGGGGTCGCGTGCGCCGGCATCCCGCCCGGGAGCGTGAGGGAGACGAGCGAGACCGTGACCGAAACCGAGACCCCGACCCAAACCGCGACCGGCATCGAGACCGAGGCCGGGACCAACGTCCTGCTGGCCGAGTGGACCGGCCCGTACGGCGGCGTGCCGGCGTTCGACCGGATGGACCTCGAGCTGCTCGAGCCGGCGCTCGAGACCGGCATGGCGCGCCAGCTCGCCGAGATCGACGCCATCGCCGGCAACCCCGCCCCGGCCACCTTCGACAACACGATCGCCGCAATGGAGCGCTCCGGCCGCGATCTCGAGCGCGTCTTCACCTACTGGAGCATCTGGAGCTCGAACCGCTCGACGCCCGAGTTTCGCGCGATCCAGGCGAAGATGGTCCCGAAGCTGTCGGAGTTCCGCTCCAAGATCACCCAGAACCAGGCCCTCTTCGAGCGCATCCGGGCGGTCTACGAGGGCGCCGAGATGAAGTCCCTGAGGGCCGATCAGCAGCGCCTGGTCTGGCTCGTCTACGACAGCTTCGCGCGCAACGGTGCCACCCTCGAGGGCGCGGCCAAGGAGCGCTACGCCGAGATCAACAAGCGGCTCGCCGAGCTCCAGACCCGCTTCGGCAACAACGTGCTCGCCGACGAGGAGACCTACGTCCACTACCTGGAGGCGGACCAGCTGGGCGGCCTGCCCGACTCGTTCGTCCAGGCCGCCGCCGCCGCGGCCGCCGAGCGGGGCCAGGAGGGCAAGTACGCGATCACCAACACCCGCTCGTCGATGGACCCGTTCCTGACCTTCTCGGATGAGCGGGAGCTGCGCGAGCAGGTGTGGCGCACCTACTATGCGCGCGGCGACAACGGCGACGACAACGACAACAACGCGATCATCGCCGAGATCCTCCGGCTGCGGCACGAGCGGGTGCGGCTGCTCGGCTACGAGAACTACGCCGCCTGGCAGCTCGAGAACCGGATGGCCAAGACGCCCGAGCGCGCGCTCGAGCTGATGCGGGCGGTGTTCGCCGCCGCTTTGGCGCGCGTCGAGGAGGAGGTCGCCGACATGCAGGCGATCGCCGACGCCGAGGGCGCCGGCATCGAGATCGAGCCCTGGGACTACCGCTACTACGCGGAGAAGGTGCGCAAGGCGAAGTACGATCTCGACTCCGACGAGGTCAAGCAGTACCTGCAGCTCGACAAGCTGCGCGAGGCCATGTTCTTCGTCGCCGGCGAGCTGTTCGGCTTCGAGTTCTCGCCGGTACCGGAGGGCTCGGTGCCGGTGTTCCACCCCGACGTCCGGGTCTGGGAGGTGACCGACCGCGCGACCGGTGAGCACGTCGGGGTCTGGTACCTGGATCCCTATGCGCGGCCGGGCAAGCGCTCGGGCGCCTGGGCCTCCAGCTACCGCAGCCACGAGACCTTCGACGGCAAGCGGACCGTGCTCGCGTCGAACAACTCCAACTTCATCAAGGGCGCACCGGGCGAGCCGGTCCTGATCTCGTGGGCCGACGCCGAGACCCTCTTTCACGAGTTCGGCCACGCCCTGCACTACCTGTCGTCGAGGGTCGAGTACCCGACCCTCAACGGCGGCGTGCGCGACTACACCGAGTTCCAGTCGCAGCTGCTCGAGCACTGGCTGCTGACCGACCCGGTCATCGAGGGCTACCTCGTGCACCACGAGACCGGCGAGCCGATTCCCGACGACCTGGTGGCGAAGATCAAGAACGCCGCGACCTTCAACCAGGGCTTCAGCCAGACCGAGTACGTTGCCGCTGCGCTGGTGGACATGATGTACCACACCTCCGATCCGACCGGGCTCGACGCCGACGCCTTCGAGCGCCAGGCGTTGGCCGAGCTCGGCATGCCGAAGGAGATCGTGATGCGCCATCGCAGCCCGCACTTCGGCCACATCTTCTCGAGCGAGGGCTACTCGGCCGGCTACTACGGCTACCTGTGGGCCGACGTCCTCACCGCCGACGCGGCGGAGGCGTTCGAGGAGGCGCCGGGCGGCTTCTACGACAAGGAGCTGGCCCGGAAGCTGGTGGACAACCTGTTCGCGGTGCGCAACGCGGTCGATCCGGCCGATGCCTACCGCGCCTTCCGCGGCCGCGACGCCCGGATCGACGCGGTCATGCGCGGCTACGGCTTCCCGGTGCCCGACCGGGCGGACGCGGCGCTGCAGACGCAGGCAGATCCGCCGCCGCCATCGGAAGGCTGGTGAGGGCGAGTCGGGGCTGGTCGCAAGATCAGGCCAGCCACTCGCGCAGGCGCACGCGCAGCAGCGCGTAGTGCGCCCGTAGGGTCTCGATCTCGCGTGCGTAGTCGGAGAGCGGCTGCGGCCCGAAGAAGCGCTCGAGCTCGCGCTTGCGAGCTTTGCGCTCGCGGATCTCGAAGGTGTAGAGGGCGCGGAGGAAGCCGTATACGACGCGTGGCTGGGTCTCGGGCCGCGGCACGACCCCGAGACGCCT
>JBFGLX010000011.1:0-23989 GCA_041575955.1 Thermoanaerobaculia bacterium | reverse complement strand
GGATGGAGCTCCAGGTCGAAGAAGTAGTTGTCGAGCGCCAGCGGGATCACGTGCACCCCTTCGGCCTCGAGGCGGTGCATGAGCTTGTGGGTGGTCGTGGTCTTGCCCGAGCTGCTGGGTCCGGCGACGATGATGAAACGGAGATCGTCCCGACGCTCCAGGATGGCCGCGGCAGCGCCGTCGAGGATCGATTCGTAGCGCGCGTCGCTGGCCTCGATCAGCTCGCCCAGCCGTCCCGAGTGGATGATCTCGTTCAGCCCGTCGACCGTGTGGCAGCCGTGCTCGACCGCCCAGTCGAGGGCCTGCCACATCTGCTTGTAGGGCAGGTACTCCAGGCGCTCTGACCGTCGCTGGGCGCGCATCCGCGCCCGCCCCGAACGGTAGAGGATGTACGACTTCGCGGTCCGCGCGTGGCCGCTCTTGATCAACACCCGCTCGACCACGTCCTGGATCTCTTCGACCGTCGGCGACGAGTCCTCGGTGTAGGTCGCCTCGAGCGCCTCGACCACCTTGCCGCTGAGCCGCTCGGAGAGCTCCCGATCGTGGCCGCCGATCGCCGCCGCCGCCTTGTAGATCGCCACGGTGATCTTCTCGCGATCGAACGGCACCACCTCGCCGCTCCGCTTGACGATCGTCCGCAGCCTCCCCGGCATAGTCCGGTCAGGATAGCGCAAGGTCGCGTCTCCCGAATCCGTCATCGCAGGTGTCGTCCCCGGCGCCGGAGCGACAGCGCAGCGAGAGCGGAGCGCCGTCGGAGTGCCCATGAGGGCCACCGATGCTCCGCTCTGACGAAACCCGAAAAAGGAGGTGACGGCTCATGCAGGCGCAAACGCGAGTCCGCGCGGCCAGCTTCATCTGGTCCGACTAGACCGACCCAGACGCCGGACCGCGGGATCGCGCGCCCGCGGCCCGGCGGTTTCGAGCCGCGAGCTCCGGCCGGCAGTGGCTCGACGGCCCCCGGGCGAAGTAAGCTAGGCGGACGATGACAAGCGTCCTGTCGCGAGGCATCGCCTCCTCGCTGTTCGTCTTGGTGTGCACGGGAGCCATCGCCCAGGACGCCCCCGAGGGCACGCTGACCGGCTGGCACATCGTGCGGCCCGGCGACACCCTCATCGGGCTCACCGCCAAGTACCTGGGCACCTCCGAGCGCTGGCGCGAGAATCTCGCTCTCAACCCGCAGATCGCGAATCCGGACGTCTTGCAGCCGGGCAGCCGCTTGCGGGTGCTGCTCGACTACGACTCCGCACCGCCCGTAGCCCGGGTCAAGGGGCTGTCGGGCCTGGTCGAGGAGCGGCCGGTTCCGATCCCCTGGAAACAGGCCGAGGAGCAGGACCTGCTGGTCGAGCGGGACGGCCTGCGAACCCACCGCAACTCGTCGAGCGAGCTCGAGTTCCGCGACGGCACGAATCTCGTGCTCTCCGAGGAGTCGCTCGTCTTCGTGCGGCCGTCGAAGCGCGCCCCCTCCGGTCCGATCCGGCGGTCGGTCGAGATCGTCGAGGGGCAGGCGGAGGTCCAGGCCCTGCGGCCGGACACCCCGAGCGCGGACGTCGAGATCCTGGTCGGCAGCGCCACGGCGACCGCGACCCGTACGCCGGACGGGCTGTCGCAGGCGCGCGCCCGCAAAGCCGTCGACGGCACCGCGCAGGTGATGGTCTACGAGGGCGCCGGCGAGGTCGAGGCGGCCGGGCAGGCGGTCGCCGTGCCCCGCGGCATGGGCACCGCGGTGCCCGAGGACGCGCCGCCGTCGCCACCGGAAGAGCTGCTGCCGGCGCCCGTCCCGCTCGAGCCCGCGGCCGGCAGCGAGTGGCGCTTCGGTCAGCCTCGATTCGCCTGGGAACCGGTCGCCGACGCCGCTTCGCACACCCTCGAGATCTGCACCGACGCCGCCTGCAACGAGCTGTTCCGGCGCGCCGTCGCGCTCACCGGATTCGACTGGCGGCCCGATCCGCTGCCCGTCGGCGAGTTCTACTGGCGGGTCACCGCGGTCGCCGGGTCGGGGCTCGACGGGTATCCGAGCGTGCCCCTGCCGTTCACGATCCTGGTGACCGGCGCCGACACCTCACCGCCGACGGGAGGGGTGAGCGTCAGCGGCCGGACGGCCACCCACGAGGGCGTCACCTACTACGAGCCGGGCGCCCGCATCGAGGCCGAGATGGCCGACGATCAGAGCGGTCTCGAAATCTGGGGCGTGCAGGTCGACGGCCAGGAGCCGGGCGCCGGCGGGCTGGCGGGGCCGTGGACGACCGGCAGCCACACGGCCCGGGCGATCGGCTTCGATCGGGCCGGCAATCGGGGCGAGAGCGAGCCCGTCTCCTTCGAGGTGGACGCCGACGGCCCGGCGATAGAGCTCCGGCTGGCGGGGCGGGAGCTGCTCGAAGAGAAGCTCGGTACCGGCTCGGTGCCGAAGAAGTGGTGCAAGCGCAAGAAGAAGTGGATCAAGCGCCACACGCGGCCGAGCTCGGGACGCCGGCCGGTCTGGACCCTGATCGCCGCCGGCAGCGACGCCTCGCCGATCGCCGACAGCTACGACGCCGATCGGATCCTCCGACTGCGGCAGCGCACCGACGTCCACGCCGAGGTCGCCGGCGACAACCCCGGCATCCTGCTGCTGGCCGCGGGCAGGCTGGAGATCGAGGGCAACGCGGTGAGGCTGCCGGACGGCGGCGACCTCTCGTACTGCCGGCCGGCCGGACCCGGGGGCCCCGGCTACGAGAAGAACGCACTGCTCTGGGTGGGGGCCAGCGACGCGCTCAGCGGCCGGGTGACCTCGCTGTCGATCGGCACCGAGAGCCGGTCCGGGGCCGGACAGGACTCCGACACTTTCCTGTTGATCGGCGCCGAGGACCTCGTGGGCAACGTGCGCCAGGTCTCGATCAAATTCCGGCCGCTCGCCAGCGACCCCTGAGCCCCCGAGTTTCGGTGACGGTTACCTCTTCCGGGCTTTCGGAGAAAAGGTAACCGTCACCGCGGCCGTCAGGCCGGCTTGCGGAACAGCACGGCCAGCGCGAAGGTCACCGACGCCCCCACCGGCGGATTCCAGATCCAGGCGAAGGGCGACGCGACGCCGAACAGCCAGGGCCAGAGCTCGACCGTCAGCAGCACGCCGACGCCGGCGCAGATCGCGACCACGTTGCCCCGGTCGCTGCCGCGCGCGGTGAGCACGCCGGCCAGGAAGACGCCCAGGAGCGGCGGGAAGATCCAGGTCAGCACCTTCAGCCCGAGCACCAGGACGCCGAAGCCGCGCTGCACGTCGCCGGCCCCCTCGACCCGCCAGACCAGCAGCGCGACGCCCACCAGGAGCAGCGCGAAAAGCCCGGCGAAGACGCGCGCCACCGTCAAGTAGTGGGCGTCCTTGCGCCCCGGCTTGACGTACGGCTGCCAGATCGAGCGCACGGCGGTGGTCGAGAGCGACGAGATCGCCGAGTCGAGGCTCGACATGGCGGTGGCGAAGATGGCGGCGATGATCAGCCCGCGCACCCCGGCCGGCAGGGTCTGGACGACGTAGAAGGGGAAGAGGAAATCGTAGGCCCGCCCGGCGTCGACGAGACCCTCGGCCGCGGCCAGCTCCGCGGCCACCGCCGCGGCGCCCGCGTCGCCGCCGAAATCGAGCCACAGCAGCGAGCCGACCGCGAGAAAGAGCGCCGCCACCGGCACCACCAGGATCGAGCTCAGCACCAGGCTGCCGCGGCCGCCTCGGGTGCCGCGGCAGGCGAGCGCCCGCTGGATCATGTCCTGGTCGGTGCCGTGGGTCGACATGGTCAGCAGGCCGCTGCCGATCAATCCCGCGACCAGCGTGTAGGCGATCTTCGGATCGAGCGACAGGTCGAGCAGCCGCAGCTTGGAGCCGCCGGCCGCCGTGGTCGAAGCGGCCAGCTGCGAGATCACCCCGCCGAGGTCCTGCCCCGAGTCACGCAGCAGAAAGAAGATCGCCAGCACCGCCCCGCCGACCAGCATCCCTCCCTGGACGACGTCGGTCCAGACCACCGACCGCAACCCGCCGAGCAGGGTGTAGGCGGCCGCGACCAGGGCGATGGCGGTGATCGCGGTCGGAAACCCCAGGTCGGTGACCAGCACCAGGGCGATCGCCGCTCCGTACAGGCGCACGCCGCTGCCCAGAACGCGCCCGACCAGGAACAGGCCGCTGGCCAGATTTCGCGATCGGGAGCCAAAGCGCTTGGCCAGGTAGTCGTAGACCGTGACCACCTCGGCCTTGTAGTAGGCCGGGATCAGGAGCCAGGCCACGGCGAGCCGGGCCAGCGCCGAGCCGAAGGCCAGCTGCAGGTAGGTCCAGTCGCCTCTCAGCGACTGCGTCGGCACCCCGATGAAGGTCAGGACGCTGGTCTCGGTGGCCAGGATGGAAAGGCCCGCCGCCCACCAGGGGATGGCGCGGCCCCCGAGGAAGTAGTCGCGAGTGGAGCTCTGACCCCAGCCCACCCACAGGCCGATAACGGCGATCAGGGCGAGGTAGGAAGCGAGCACGACGTAGTCGAGCGAGCTCAGCATCGGCGGTGGCGCACACCATATCGGTTTGCCGCCGGTTCGCAAACCGGCCTCGAGACCGGCGCGGGCGGGCGAAACCGCACCCCCACCCGCGGGCGCCGGCGCGCTCTGTGCTAAAAATGGGCTCAACTTGGCCGACTGGAATCCGATGCGTCGATCGAAACGACCCGTACGCCCTCTGTCAACTCCCGCCGCCCTGATTCTCCTCTGCCTCGCCTCGGCCGTGGCCGTGGCCGCCGATACGGTGTGGCCCGGACCCCCCGCCGACCCGATCGTCCGGCTCGAGAGCGTCCTGGGCAAGCTGATTCATTTCGAGGTCGCCGTTCAGGGGCCGGTCGAGGGCAAGCCCCGCACGATCCGCAAGCTCGGGCGCCCTTCGGGCATCGCCTTCGACGGCCGCGGACGACTGTTGGTGAGCGACGCCCGCCAGAGGGCGCTGCTTCAGATCGATACCGACCTGGGGGTGGTGCTCGTCTTCGGCACCGGCACCACGCCGCGCCTCCGGGCGCCCCAAGGCCTCGTCGCCCATCCCGACGGCACGATCTTCGTGGCGGACTCGGGCCTGCGTCAGGTCGTCGCGTTCGACGCCGGCGGCCGGGTGGCCGCCGTCTACGGCGAGGGCGAGCTGGAGGAGCCGATCGACGTTGCCCTGTCGCCCGACGGCAGCCGGCTCTACGTCGCCGACGGGCGGGCGAACAGCATCGGCATCTTCGACCTGGCCAGCCGCCGGCGGGTCGACACCCTGGGCAGCCGGGGAACCCGAGTCGGTGAGTTCTACTCGCCGACGGCGGTCGAGTTCGACCGCGCGGGCAACCTCCTGATCGTCGACCAGCTGAACGAGCGCGTGCAGCTGTTCGACCCGAGCGGTGCCTCCCCCCGGCTCCTCGACCTGACCGGCAAGCGCGGCGACAGCCGGCCGCGCGACGTCGCCGCCGCCGGCTCGGGCAAGCTCTTCGTTACCGACAGCGCCCGGAGCCGGATTCAGGTCTACGACTCCGCCCTGAACCCGCTCCTGACGTTCGGCCGCAACGGCCTCGGCGCAGGCGAGTTTCTCGAGGTCGGCGGCGTCGCCGTTCGCGGCGATCGCCTGGCGGTGCTCGACAAGGCCGGCGGCCGCGTCCAGCTCTTCCGGCTCTACTCCGAGCCGCCGGTCTCGCAACGGCACGCCCAATCGACCTGGCGCGAGGCGCGCGCCGAGCCCGAGCCGAGCGCGCCCGCACCTCGGAAGGCGCCCGAGCCTGCCGAAGAGCCGGTCGAGGAGCCGATGGCGCCCGCGGCGCCCGAGCCCGCCGCCGAGACCCCGGTCGTCGAGGAGCCGCTCCCCGCTCCCGCCGCCGCGCCCGAGCCAGAAGACTCCGCCGAGGCGGCCCGCGTCGCCCAGCAGCTGCTGGAGCTGGTGCAGGCGTGGGCCGCGGCCTGGTCCGACCGCGACGCCGATCGCTATCTCGGGTTCTACTCCGAGAGCTTCCAGCCGGCGGACGGCTCGAGCCGGCGGCAGTGGGCTGCGCACCGCCGGGCGCGCGTCACCGCTCCGGACTCGATCGAGGTCGGCATCCAGGTCGTCGAGACCAAGCTCGAAGAGGGCGCCGCGGAGATCACGTTTGTCCAGTCGTACCGGTCGGAGCGCTACGCCGACCGGGTGCTCAAGACGTTGAGGCTGGTCCCCGAAGCCGGCGGCTGGAAGATCGAGCGCGAGTCGGTGCTCGAGACGCTCTAGCGATACCGGCCGCCGAGGAGCCCGGCGGCTGGTTCGTCGGTACGGCGAAACGGCCTGTGCCGCGTCTTCCTGCCCGCGCCCTGATCATCGACGCCGGGGCGGCTCCTGCGGAGCGGCTCACGGCTGGCCGACCATGAGCCAGCTGAACACGAACAGCGCGCCGAACGCCAGCAGCCCGAAGATGGCGACGCCGGCCAGGATCCTGTTGAGGTACTTGTCGCGCCGGGAGCGCGCCCACTCCTCCAGGCGCCCGGGCTCGAGGCCGGCGTCCGACGGCCCGGTCAGGTCGACCGCCGACGCCAGGTTCTCGAGCTGGTCGAGCCAGCGCCGGACGGCCTCCGCCCGGATCTCGCCGAGCGGCATGAACCGGCGCAGATAGCGGACGGCGTTCGGGGCGAAGAAGACGGCGCTGGCGCTGCGCGCGCTGTCGGTGAGCAGCGACCGGACGGCGTTCTCGGCCGCGGCGCGCGAGAAGAGCCGCCGCATCCAGCCCTCGTCCCAGGCGTAGAACGTCGCCTCGGCCAGCTCGAACGGGGGCGGATCGAGTGGCGCATGCTTGTCGAGCGCTTCGCCGACCGCGCGAATCAGCGGCCCGCCCTTGTGGATCACCCCGCGCGTCGCCGGCCGGCAGGCGAGGTAGATCTCGAGGGTCGGCCCCTTGTGGAACCAGACGTTCACCTCGCGGCCGTCGAGATCGCCGTGCCAGGAGCGCATCACCGCCCCCGCCTGCCGCCCCCGCCACCCGAACTGCTCGAACGCCCGGTCGAGCTTCCGGGCGCGCCGGAGCACCCAGGCGGCGCCGAGCGCCAGCGGCAGCGCCATGAAGACCAGCGGCATCAGCAGCGCCAGCGTGAACCGAGGGCCGCGTGGCTCGACCCGGCCGCCGTCGATCAGCAGCAGCACCGTCACCACCAGCGCGGTGCCCAGCACCAGGCCTACCAGCTGAACGCCACAGCTCAGCAGGCAGCCGCGCCCGTAGGCCCGGCCGACCTTCCTTTCGTACATCGCCCGCGAGCCTACCCCACCGCGCGCGGGCAGAGGCGGGAGACGGATTCGGGTACCGGGCGGCGGGGAGGGTGAGAGGAGCGATCCGGTTCCCGCCGCCGCCCGACGGGTCGGAAGTGGGGGCCGGGCGGGGGCGTCCCTCTCTCCCCGCGAGGGAGAGAGAGGGATTCGGGTACCGGGCGGACGGGGAGGGTGAGAGGGGCGACCCGATGGAGCTAGCCGGCGACGTTGCCGGTCAAGAGGCCCTTGACCAGGCCGACCAGGCCGATCACGAACAGGATCGGCGGATAGAAGAAGATGTAGCCGGCCGCCCAGCCGAGACCGAACCAGACGACGGCGATCGCCATCATGGCCAGGCCGCCGAGCATGCCCTTGTCGAGGCCCCGGCGCTCGGGCGCGAAGAAGCCGTCGTCCTCCACGGTCCGCGTCACCGGCACCCGGGCCTCGTAGCCCTGCTCCCCGAGATCGGCCGCGACCTCACCGGCCGAGCGCACGCCGGACGATGTCGGGACCGGGGCTTCGGACCGGCGGCCTGGCCGGTACTTGGCGATCACCAGTCCGCACTTCATGCACTCGTCGGCGGCCTCCTGCGTAAAGCCGCAGGCGGGACAGATCAGGCTCGGTCTGCTCACCACGGGCGCCGGCGGTCGACGGACGCCGGCGCTCGGGCCCGGCTCGATTGGCGCCGGCGAGTCGAAAGCCGACGTTCGGAGCGCTCCCTGCTGGTGGTCTGCCATCGTCTCACCTCCATCGCGGCCGCGGGAGAGTGCGGCCGCCAGCGTCCTGCAAGCGCAAGTCCGGTGCCACGGTGGCGAGTCGCGCCCGCGAGCTCCGCCAAAAGTCAATCGGGAGCACGCGAAATCCGCCGCGGGCGCTCGGGAGCCCGCCAGCCCGGCCAGGGTCGCACCCCCGGGTACTGACAATCTCCGTCAGTCCCGCTCCCGTGCCGCGCCACCACCGCCCACCGACCGGTCGATCGCCGGGGTAGTATCCGCACCGTGGCCGACGAGCTCTTCAGCCAGCGCTGGGTCGATGCCTGGAAGGAAAGGATCAACGCCAGCTCGCGCTACGCGAAGGCCGCTCGCGCCTTTTCCGGGACGCTGGGCATGGTGGTCGACTCGGCTCCGGGCGACGACGGTGGCGCGCCCGCCATCCTGCTCGAGCTCGACGCCGGTGCCTGCCACGGCGCGCGCCGGCTGGCGCCCTCGGGACTTGCCGCCGCCGACTACGTCCTGAGCGCCCCCGAGGCTACCTGGACGAAGCTGCTCGACGAGGGCCGCGATCCGGTCTGGGCGCTGATGAGCGGCAAGCTCGCGCTGACCCGGGGCTCGATGACCGGCCTGATGTCGTTCGCCGGTGGCGCCAAAGAGCTCCTGGCCGCCGCCCGCGGCATCGACCTGGCGGCGGCGCCCCGCGATCGACAGGGTCGCGTGGCGGCGACTCCTTCGCCGGCCGAGGACCGGCCGGCGCCCGTGGCCGCGCTGGCGAACGGCGGCCGCAGCGCCTACAAGTCGACCGGCCCGGCGGGGCTGGATCGCGACTCGCCGCCGATGCGGCTGTGGGAGAAGGCGAAGGTGCGAGGCGTCTGGAACCCGGCGGAGCTCGACTTCGCCGACGACCGGGCCGACTGGAGCGGCCTCGACGCCGACGAGCGCGACCTCCTGATGCGGGAGACCTCGCTCTTCCTGGCCGGCGAGGAGGCGGTGACGCTCGACCTCCTGCCCCTGATCCAGGCGGTCGCGGCCGAGGGGCGCCTGGAGGAGGAGATCTACCTGGCCTCCTTTCTCTGGGAGGAGGCCAAGCACGTCGACGCCTTCAGCCGCTTCTTCGAGGAGATCGCCGCCGAGCGCCGCGACCTCGACCGCTTCCACACCCCGAGCTACCGGACGGTCTTTTACGACGAGCTGCCGGCCGCGCTCGACCGGCTGCGCACCGACGGCTCGCCGACCGCCCAGGCCGAGGCGTCGGTGACCTACCACATGATCGTGGAGGGGGTGCTCGCCGAGACCGGGTACCACGGCTACTCCGAGGTCCTCGACCGCCACCGCATCCTGCCGGGGATGCGCGCCCTGATCGGCCACGTGCAGGCGGACGAGGCGCGGCATCTGGCCTACGGCGTCTTCTTCCTGTCGCGCCTGGTGGCCGAGCACGGCGAGGGCGTCTGGAAGGCGATCGAGAGCCGCATGGAGCGGCTGCTGCCGCTCGCCCTCCAGGTGGTGGACGAGGCCTTCTCCGCCTACGATCCGGTGCCGTTCGGGCTCGACCCCGGCGCGTTCGCAGAGTTCGCCCAGGACCAGTTCCGGCGCCGGTTCTCGCGCATCGAGAAGGCCCGCCGCCAGAGCCTGGCGGAGGTCTACCGGACTTCGGCGGCCGGCGACTCAGCCTGACGCCGCACTGACGGACCCAGCCAGCGCCGTCAGCCGCTCGCCCCAGAACGCCTTGCTGCGCTCGCTGGCGGCCTTCGACCGGTGGCCGCCGTGCTGGACGGCGACCGAGCTCCTGGCCTCGCCCTTGGCGGTGAACCAGAACTGCACGCGGGTGCCGTCCGTCCAGTCGACGCGGATCGACTTTCCGGGCGTCGAGGTGCGCACGCGCCAGTCGGCATCCGGCAGCCAGCGCCTGCGCCGCCGGGCGTCGCTGAACGCCGCGTACAGCACGTCGACCGGAACGCCGTAGGTCTTACTCTTGTTGGCGTCGTAGGAGCCGCTCCGGCGCTGGCCGATCTCGCGCAGCCCCTTGATGCGCTCGTAGCCCACCGTGACCGCCTGCGCCCACCAGCCCGACATCTTCGGGCTAGCCTTGGCCGCCAGCTCCGCGATCTCCCGGTGGGGCAGCTCCGCGGCGCCCCTGGCATCCAGGAACCGCACCCACTTCTCCCAGCTGCAGCCGCTTCTCGCCTTGACGATCTCCTCGCTGTAGCCGGCCACCGCCGCCAGGGTGAGCTCGGCATCCTTCGGGGCGCCGACCTGCTCGAGCAGCCGCGCGCGGGCGGTGGTGTAGGCCTCGCCCGTCTTCTCCATCCGCGCCCGCACCAGGCGCTTGAGGTCTTTGTCCTTCGGCATCACGTGCTCCTTCGTCTGCATCGCGGCCCGCGCTCCCCAGCAGCGACGCTCCGCGATGGCGCGAAGGTCGGTGATCGCCGATCCGGGAGTATGCCCCCCTTTGCCTCACGAGGATCCCCGCTGGGGGAGGACCGAAGAGGTTGGGCGTGGATCGCGCCGCTGCCCGCGAGAATGGACCATCCAACCGCAGTTCGTCAAGGACCCGCCCGGCGCGTCGTGGTTCCGTCTGCCGGGATCTCCCGGCCTGGACGGGCTCGCGCCCCTTCTGAAAGCGGCAGGCGTCGGTTCAGGGGTGGGGGCGCTGCGCTTAAGGTCCGCCGCTCAGGAGAGGAGCGAATCGAGCTCGGCGCGCAGCGCCGCCACCGATTCTTCGAGCGACTCGATGCGCTCCTCGAGCCGGGCCAGGCGATCGTCGGCGCGCGGGATGGGCGCCGGCGGCGGTTCGAGGGAGCCGCCCGGAGGGGGCCCCGGCGCGGCGCCGGGCGATCTCGAGTCGACCCGCCCGCCGAGCTGATGGGTCCAGCGGTTCTCCTTGTGCCCCGGAGCGCGGGGCAGCTCGACCACCAGCTCGCGCTCCTCGACGGCCATCCGGCCGAGGGCCGCCTCGACCTGGCCGATGTCGTCGAAGGCGTGCAGGCGACCGCTGCGCGCGCGCAGCTCGCCCGGCGTCTGCGGCCCGCGGAGCAGGAGCAGGGTCAGGATCGCCTTCTCCTCGGGGTCGAGCTCCAGGCGACGGCTGATCGATTGGCTCCAGCGCTCGCTGCGGGCGCCGTCGGTGCGCCACACCAGTACGTCGCGGCGCATCTCGTCGAGCGCCTCGACGATCTCGGTCTCGGTCAGCGCGGTCACCGGCTGCCGGTTGCTCTTCTGATTGCAGGCCGCGATCAGGGCGTTGACGGTCAGCGGGTAGTAGTCCGGCGTCGCCTGCTCCTTCTCCAGCAGCGCGCCCAGAATCCGCTGCTCGATCTCCCCCAGATCGCTGACCTTGCGCATTTGCGGTGACAGGATACTCAATTCGAGATCGGTTGTGGCACGGACGCGTATCCTCTCGACGGCAACCGAAGCGACGCCGCGAACGTATCTGGATCAGACAAGGAGACGCGCCGATGAAGCCGGCAGTGAGAACGATCCTGACCACCGCGGCCCTGCTGATCGCCGCCGCGGTGCAGCTCGGCGCCGGCGACGGACGCCGGACTCTCAACGGCAACTTCATGTCCGGCTATCAGGACCGGGTCAAGCCGCTGCGAGCGGTCTTCACGCCCGCCGGGGGCGGCGGCTGGCAGGTGGCGTTCTTCTTCGAGTTCAACGGCCGCGATCACGAGTTCCGGGGCACGGCCGAGGGCAGCCTCGGCGAGGGCGAGCTGAGCGGCAGGGTCCAGAACGAAGACCGCCAACGGACCTTCACCTTCAAGGGCAGCTTCGAGAGCGGTCTGTTCAAGGGCACGCACGCCGAGATCGGCCGTCGCGGCGAGCAGCAGACCGGCACCCTGACGCTCCGGGACTAGCCTGACCAGGCCAGCCGGCGCCGCCGCCCCGGGCGCCCCGGGCTCGGCGGGCTATGATCGGCAGTGCACGGATTCGTTTCGGCGCGCCAGCCGGGAACGAACGACCCGAGCGAGCCCCGTTTGCGCGACGAGCTGCGGCACACACTGACCCTGGCGCTCGGCACCGGAGTCAGCTCCCTCCTCAGGATCGCCTACGTCGTCTATGCCGCGCGGGTGCTCGGACCGACCGCCTACGCCGACCTCTACGCGCTGCTCTCGATCGTCTTCCTGTTCGCCGCCGGCATCTCGCCCATCGCCGGCACCGTCAGCCGCTTCACCAGCCTCTACCTGGCGCGCGGCGACGCCAGCGCCCTGGCGGGACTGCGCGCCTACGCCCGAGCGCAGCTCTGGCGAATCGCCGCGGCCCTGGTGGTCGCCGCGCCGGTCGTGGTCGTGGTGCTTCGGCGCCAGCTGTCGCTCGACTCGCTCCTGCTGCCGGCGCTGACCGTCGCCATCCTGCCGCTGATGCTCTTCCTCGACCTGCCGCGCGGGCTGCTGCGCGGCGCCCAGCAGTTCGCCAGCTTCAGCATCAACGTCAGCGTCGAGGCCGTGGTCCGGCTCGGCCTGAGCGTCGCCCTGCTGGCCCGCGCCGCGGCCGCGGAATCCGCGCTGCTCGCCTACCTGCTCGCCGCCCTGCTGACCCTGCCTCTGGGCGAGGTGCAGGTGCGGCGGCTGGGCCGCGGCGCCGAGCCCCGGCCGGCCGACGACGACACGCTGCGGCGCTTCGGCGGCAACCTGTTTCTGCTCGCCTTCATCGGCGCGGCGCTCCAGAACGTCGACGTGCTGGTGGCTCGCAACGTCTTCCCCGACCTCGAGGCCGGGCTCTACAGCGCCGCCTCGTCGCTGACCCGCGTGGTCGGGCTGGTCTTCCTCCCGTTCGGCATCCAGCTCCTGCCCGCCCTGACCGCGCGCGTCGCCGACGGCCGCCGCGCCAACCGGACCCTGGCGGCGATCATGTCGGCGTTCGGCGGCCTGGCGCTGGGCGTCGTCGCGGTCCTCAGCCTGGCCGGAGAGCGGATCCTCGGGCTGCTGTTCGGCGTCGACTACGTCGGCGCCCAGCCGCTGATCGCGCCACTGGGGGCGGCCCTGACGTTCACCCTCCTCACGGCGATGCTCGGGCAGGCGTTCACCGCCCGGAGCTCGTTTGGCTTCCTTCCCTTCTACTTCGCGGTGCTGGCCGCCGAGGTCGGTATTCTCTGGTGGACCCGAAGCTCGCCGGAGACGTTCGCGGCGGGGCTGCTGGCCTCGCAGCTGCTCGCCTTCGCGGTCGTTCTGCTCTGTTTCCTGGCCACCGCGAGACGGCGCCGACCCACCGGGAGCGCCCCTTGAGCCCGACTCCGCGGGACTGCGTCATCCTGGGCGCCGGCCGCAGCGGCACGAGCATGACTGCCGGCCTGCTGGCCGGCTCCGGCTACTTCATGGGCCGCCAGCTCTGGGGCGCCCGCGAAGCCAACCCGAAGGGCTTCTTCGAGGACCGGGAGATCAACTGGATCAACGAGCGGCTGCTGGCGCCACTGGCGCCCGGACCGCTGCCCGGGCCGCTGGGCCGCATCGTGCTCCGCTATCCAGCCCTCTTCCGGCGCTGGCTGGCGCTGGTCCCACCGGGCGTCGAGATCCCCCGCCAGCCCCGGTTGGCGAGGCGCATGGAGAGGCTCGCCAACCGCACCCCGTTCTGCTTCAAGGATCCCCGCTTCTGCTACACGCTGCCGGCCTGGAGCCCGTGGCTGGACGGCGCCGTTCGGCTGTGCGTCTTCCGCGAGCCCGAGCGCACGGCGACCAGCATCGCCCGCGAGCTCGAGACGGCAAGCTATCTCCGCGGAGTCGACCTCGACCGCGAGCGGATCCTGGCGGTCTGGAACGCGATGTACCGGCACGTCCTCGACCATCACCGCCAGCGCGGCGACTGGCTCTTCGTCCATTTCGAGCAGGTGATCGACGGCCGCGCGCTGGGCGCGATCGAGGGCTTGCTCGGCGCCAGGATCGATCGCGGCTTTCCCGACCCCGCGCTGCGCCGTTCCCCGGCCGCGGGACCGGCCCTGCCCGCGGCGGTCGTGCGCACCTACGGCGAGCTGTGCGAGCTGGCGGGCTTCCAGAAGGAACCACCTGAAAGCTAGTCGCCCGGGCGGGACTCCGACCGCAGGCGGCGCCAGGCCTCCTTCGACGCGCGAATCCGGGGCTCCAGGCCCACGGCGATGCGCGCCCGCGTGACCGCGACGCTGACGAGCTTCCAGACGCTGTGGAGAAACGCCCCCGGCAGCACGAGGAGCGCTTCGAGCGGTCCCTTTCCCTTGAAGGAGATCTCGGCGAACAGGAGCGCGGCGAGGTGCAGCGTCAGCAAGACGACACCGATCCAGAGCAGGCGTCGATCGACCAGGCCGAGCGGCAGCGACCCGACGGCCAGGGCGAGCAGCACCAGGTCGCGGCCGAGGACCCGGCCGCTCTTGAACCAGAACCGGGCCGAGCCCTGCCCCTGGCGGAAGCCCAGCCACAGATACTCGCCGAGCCGCATCGGGTGATCGTGCCGCACCCGGGCGCCCGCGGCAAAGGCGATCCGCCAACCCTCGCTCGCCAGCCGCCAGGCGACGTCGTCCTCGTCGCAGCCGTACTCGAGGGCGTCGTCGAACGGATACTGCTCGAGCAGCTCGCGCCGGAAGGCCATGTTGCAGCCGATCAGGCCGCGGGCCTGGAGCTTGCCGGCGCCGACGCGGCAGGTGCCCCGGTAGGCCCGCTCGGCGTAGGTGCGCGCCGGCACGTCTTCGACCTCGCCGGAGACGGCGCCGATGCCGGCATCCTCGAAGGCCGCGACCAGCGCGCCGAGCCAGCCGGGCTCGACGACGCAATCGGAGTCGGTGAACGCCACGATCTCACCCCGCGCGGCCCTGACGCCGGCGTTGCGAGCGCCGGAGACGCCGAGATTCCGCTCGTTGCGCACCACCGTCATCGCCACCTCCGGATGCGCCGCCCGCCACGCTTCGAGGACCTCGGCCGAGTCGTCGGTGGAGGCGTCGTCCACCGCCACGATCTCGAAGCTCCCGAGCTCGGTGGCGCGCAGGCTCTCGAGACACTCCGCGGCCTGGCGGCTCCGGTTGTAGACGCAGACGATCGCCGAGGCGGCGGGCGGAGAGGTCGCGCCGCTCAAGCGCCGGCCTCCGCGCGCAGCGAGCACCAGGTGAGCGAGTCGACCCGGCCCTGGCGCGCCAGCTGGCCGGTGGCCTCCAGGTCGTCGAGAACCCGAGCGACGTCTTCGGTATCGCTGTCGTGAAACGCCACCCTGGCGTCGGCGGCGAGGTGGGGCCGCCAGGCGGCGAAGTCCGCGCTGACGGCGTCGTAGCGATGGTCGCCGTCGAGCCAGAGCAGGCCGATGTCCGGGTGCGGCCAGGCCGCCGCGGCCTGGATGGAGGGCAGGCTCACCACCGCCACCCTCTCGCCGGCGCCGGCGCGGGCGAGGTTCCGGTAGAGCGCCGCCTGGTCGGCAGGGCCGAACTCGCCCCCTCGAACGCCGCGGAACTCCTCGTGGGGGTCGACGGCGAAGATCCGAATCCCGGGGCGTCGGCGGAGGCCGAGGCTGAGCGCTACCGCCGATCGCCCCCGATACGACCCGATCTCGACGATCGTCCGTCCGTCCGCCACCGCGCCCGCCAGCTCGGTGAGCTTCCAGGCCTCCGCCGGCGTGATCTGACCTTCGGTCAGCATCACCCGCCACGCCCAGACCGGCCTGCGCAGCAGAACCCTGAACGACTCGCTCCGCAGACGGTCGATCAGGGATCCGGCCATTGCCTCATCGTAGCCCGGCTCGCTAGAAGTTCACCACCAGCGCCGCCGTCCAGAGCAGATCGAGCTCGTCCAGCGGCGCCGTCACCGTTCCGGTCGGCAGGTCCATCGCATCGACCAGCGGCAGCTCGACCAGCGAAGGCTGATTGTCGTAGAGCGCCTGCAGGCTCACCTTGAGGGCCAGCCGATCGCTCATCGCGACCTTGACCCAGTTGGTGAAGTCCAGCCGGTAGTCCGAGGTCTGGTCGAGGTTGCCGTCGGCGACCAGGACGCTGCCGACCTTGGTGGTCGCTGTCACCTGGCGACCGTACTCGTAGCCGAGGCGGAGTCCGGCGAACGACTCGGAGGCGCCGACCACCTCCTCCTGGCGGGTGTAGGTCAGACCGTAGGTGGTGCTGAAGCTCGCCGTCTCGGTGTCGATCCAGCGGTGGCCGGCGCCCACGGTCCCGAGGTATCGATTGTCGATGCCGGCGAACGTGTTTCGGTCCCAGCCGCCGCCTACGAACCAGAAGACGTGCTCGCCGAGCGAGCGGTCGCGGCGGCCTCGGATCGAGTAGTTCTCCGCGGTCAGCTCGGTGGTCGACACCTCGACCACGCGGAAGTCGCCCGGCACGCCGACCCCGAACCTCCGGGTGGTGGTCGATTCCGCCCGCAGGCCCGAGGCCTCCAGGGTGAGTGTCGACGCCTGCTTCTTCCGGATCCACTGGGTGCGCAGGCCGAAGCTCTCCGATTCGGCGTTGCCGGAGGTCATGACCGCACTCAGCTCGGCGGAGCCCTCCCAGCCAGTGGGCTTCTCTTCCTCCTCCTGTGCGTGCGCGGCAGCCGTCAGCCGGAGCAGCAGCAGGCCGCAGGCGAAGTATCGGCTCAGCGCCACCCTCTCGGGTCTCGTGGTCATCGGGTCTCTCCTAAGGGTTGGGATCGAAAATGCCGGCCAGGGGCCCGAGCGTCGGCTCGGGCAGAACCCGGGTATGCTACCCGGAATGTGACCCGGTTGTCTTCGGCGGTGTCGTAAGCAGGGATGCCGCGTTCTCAGATTCATCCACTCCGATCCGAAACACGAGGAGGTTTGTCAATGAACCGCACGTTACGAAGCCTTATCCTGCCGCTGGCGCTCTGCCTGGTCACCCTGGCGGGCATCGGCCTGGCGCAGGAGCCGCAGGACCCCGCCGGCGCGGCCGAGCCACAGGCCCAGGCGGAGCCCCCGGCCCAGGCCGAGCCGGCCGAGCCCCAGATGGTCACGGTCGACGTCGAGGACCCGATGCCGGTGGCGCCGGCCGAGCCCGCCCCGAAAGCCGAGCCCGACAACGTCGCCCGCGCCGTCACCTCGGCCGTGACCGAGACCAAGGACGCGATGGTCGGTGGCGCCGGCGAGGTCGCCCAGCAGGGCAAGCGCGTCTGGATGGAGAACCTGCGTCCGATGTGGAACCGATTCCTGAACGCCGCCCCGGCGCTGGTCAAGGCGATCCTCGTCCTGCTCGCCTTCTGGATCGCCGCGATCCTGGTCTCCGCCGGCGTGCGCAAGCTCCTCGGTCTGACGTCGCTCGACGAGAAGGCCGCCCGCGATTGGGGGCTGGGCGGCATGTTGGAGGGCAAGGAGGGCAAGCCGCGCTCGCTCGCCGGACTGATCGCCGGCGCCATGAAGGCGCTGATCCTCCTGTTCGGCTTCGTCGCATTCTTCGACGCCCTCGACCTCAGCATGGTCGCCGGACCGCTGCAGGGCATCCTCGACAAGATCGCCGAGGCGGTGCCGTCGCTGCTCTACGCGTTCCTGATCCTGGCGGTCTACTGGATCATCGGCACGCTCCTGAAGATGGGCGCCACCAAGGGGCTCGAGGCGGTCGGATTCGACGCCAAGGCCGAGCGCTTCATGAAGGCCCGCGAGGAGGACGGCGAGCGCGTCGGTCCGAGCGCGCTGGTCGGCCGGCTGCTTTTCTACATCGTCCTGCTGATCGGCATTCCGCCGTTTCTCGACGCCCTGGGCCAGCAGGCCCTGGTCGCGCCGCTGCGCGACATGCTGACGAAGATCCTGGCCTTCCTCCCCAACATCGCAGCGGCCGTGCTGCTGTTCTTCATCGGCCGGATCATCGCCACCATCGTGCGCGAGGTTGTCACCAACTTCCTGGCGGCCACCGGCGCCGACGAGCTCGCCGAGAAGGTCGGCTTCGGCAAGCGCGAGGGCACCAAGTCGATCTCCGAGATCATCGGCGCAGTCGCCTATTTCTTCATCATGATCCCGATCCTGATCACCGCCGTCGACGCCCTGCAGATGAAGGCGGTCTCCGACCCGGTCAAGGCGACCCTCCAGCAGGTCCTGGGTGCGGTGCCCCTGATCTTCCTCGCCCTGGTGGTGGTCGCCATCGGCTACTTCATCGCCAAGATGGTGCGCGGCCTGGTCGAGTCCTTCCTGACCGGAGTCGGCTTCGACGAGCTGCCGGAGCGGGTCGGCCTCACCTTCCTCAAGCCGCGCGCGGAGGGGCCCTCGCTGTCGTCGATCGGCGGCACGGTGGTCATGGCCATCATCCTGCTGATGATCGCCGAGACGGCCCTGGCGACGCTCAACCTCGATCCCCTGGCGGAGCTCGTGGGCAACCTGATTCGCTACCTGCCGAGCCTGTTCGTCGGCCTGGTCGTGATCCTGGCGGCGCTGTCGATCGGCACCTACGCCGGCAAGCTGATCGCGGGCGCGCTCGGCGGCACCCGGCACGGCGCGCTGCTGGCGACGATCGGCAAGTACGCCATCTTCTTCCTCGGCTTCAGCATGGGCCTCAACCAGCTCGGTGTCGGCGAGGAGATCATCCGCATCGCGGTGTCGGCGGTCCTGGGCGGCACCGCCCTGGCCCTCGGCCTGGCCTTCGGCCTCGGCGGCAAGGAAAAGGCCCAGAAGCTGATCGACCAGAGCGGCGAGTAGGGCCGTCCTCCCGGGGTGCGGGCTTCGGCCCGCACCCCCGTCCTACCTGGTCAGCCCGGAGGCTGGCCACCGAAGCTCTCGGCCAGGAAGCGCTCGAGCTCGGCCCAGCTCCGCTCGTCGGCCTCACGCTGGTAGGCCAGCGGCAGGCCGAACTTCTCGCCGATGGCGGTGGCGCCCGGATTGGTGAAGGAGTGGATCGCGCCCGGGTAGGCAATGAGCTGCCAGTCCGCGCCCGCGGCGTCCATCTCCTGCTTGAACGCTTCCAGCTGCTCGGCCGGAACGAAGGGGTCGTCGGCGCCGTGCAGGACCAGAACGCGGGCGGTGACGGCGCCCGGCTGGGCTGGGCTGGCGGTCGCGAGGCCGCCGTGGAAACTGGCAACCCCGGCCAGATCGCTGCCGATGCGCGCCATGTGTAGAACGATCCCACCCCCGAAGCAGTAGCCGATCGCCGCGATCCGCGTCGGATCCACGCTCGGGTGCTGCTCGAGGATCGCGCGCGCCGCGCGGAAGCGCTCGATCGCCACGTCCATCCGGTCCGTGACCTCGGTCATGAAGCGCTCAGCGTCGTCCGGGTGCTCGGCGAACTTGCCGTCCCCGTACATGTCGACCGCGAAGGCCGTGTAGCCCAGCTCGGCCAGCATCCGGGCCCGCAGGCGCGCGTACTCGTTGTGGCCCCACCATTCGTGGACCACGAGGACCCCGGGGCGCCGATCCTGCCGGGCCGCGTCGTAGACGAGATAGCCGTTGAGCTGAACGCCTCCGGACTGGTAGGCGATCTCCTCCCCCCGGATCTCCTGGGCCGCCACCGGCGCCGTCGCGCGCTCGGGCTCGGGCTCGGGGGGCGACTCGGGCTCGGGCGCCGCGCAGGCTCCGAGCAGGGCGATTCCCACTGTCAAGAACGGCAGGCTCCTCATGGCACCTCTCTTTCGTGATCGAGCCGAGACCCTATCAAGGTCGGCGCCCGAGATCCCACTGAGGCAGCTCGACCGCCTCCAGGCCAACCCGGCGAGCGGCAGCGCCGGAGCGAGGAGCGGGTGTCGGCTCACTGGAGATACCCGAGCGCCCTGAGCGTTGCGCGGAGCTCGGCGTCGAGCTCGACCTGGGGCGCCGCGAGCGGCCGCCACAGACGGGTGCTCTCGAGCAGGCTCAGCAGGTAGGACGCCCACACGCCCTCTTCGTAGACCAGGTTCCGGGTCTCGGCCGGGTCGCGCTCCAGGTCGTAGAGCTGGAAGACCGCCTGGCCGGACGGATTCTGGTGGTGCAGCAGCTTGCGGTCGCGGATGCGGACCGAGTGCAGGCCCTGACGATCCAGATCGAGCAGGGCGAAGCTCGGCACCGGCTCCGAGGCCGGCGCACGGCCGCCAGCCAGCCACTGCCGGAGACTCCGCCCCTGGACCCCCGGTGGCGCCGCTGCGCCGAGGTAGTCGAGCAGCGTCGGCAGCAGATCGATCTGGCGCGCCGGCTCGTCGACCCGCCGCCCGCCGGCCACGCCACCGGGCAGCCGCACGATGAGCGGCACCCGCAGCTGCTCCTGGAAGAGGGTCCGCCCGTGCGACCAGCGCCCGTGATCGTTGAACTCCTCGCCGTGGTCGGAGAGCAGCACGATGAGCGTCGAATCGACGAGCTCCCGGCGCGCGAGCTCGTCGAGCAGCTCCCCGAAAGAGGCGTCGTTGAACGCGATCTCCGCGTCGTAGAGCCCGATCAGGGCCTCGCGCAGCTCCGGCGTCGGTTCGAGCCGGCCCTCCTGGAGGGCGTCGAGGGTCTCGCGGGGGCTCGCGGCCAGGCCCTCGGCGGCGCCCGCGAAGCGCTCGCGGTAGGGGCTGCGCGGCTCGTAGGGCGCGTGGGGATCGGTGGCGTGGAGGTAGAGGAAGAAGGGCGCGTCGGCGGGGCGGGCGTCGAGCCAGGCCAGAGCCTCCTCGTTGACCCGATCCGAGAGCTGGTGGATCTCCCGGGTGTCGGTCTGCTCTTTCAGGCTGACGAAGGTGTCGAAGCCGCGGTCGAAGCCGAAGTTGCGGCTCACGTTGCGGTTGGTCGACACCGCCGCGGTGGCGTAGCCGAGGCCGCGGAAGGCCTCGGCCATCACCGCCACGTCGGGCGGCAGGCCGTCTCGCCGGTCGTTGGTGCCGTGGACCTGCGGGTTGAGACCGGTGAACAGGGAGGCCACCGCCGGCCGGGTCCAGGACGTCTGGGCCTCGGCCGCGGTGAAGACGATCGCCTCGGCGGCGAAGCGGTCGATGCGGGGAGAGGTCTCCCGCGGGTAGCCGTAGCAGCCGAGATGATCGGCCCGCAGGGTGTCGATCAGGTAGACGAGCACGTTGGGGCGGTCTCGGCCGTGTCGGGGCGTGCCGGCGGGCCCGGCGGCGGCAGGCGCCGCCCGCCGCGCGCCGGCCACGGACGGCGAGTAGATCCTCAGACCCGTAGCCGCCCGCGCCCGGTCACCGCCGGCGACCGCGGCCAGGGTGAGCCGCAGCGGGCTCTCCGTCGCCGGCAGCGGCAGCGTGTGCGGACCCTCGCCGCCGGCCGCGATCTCGTAGCTCGCGCTCGGCGCCCCGTCCGCGCGATCGAGCTGCACGCGGAGCGCGGGGACCCGCGCTCCCCCCTGGCCGCGACGCTTGCCCCGCCAGGCCGAAACGCGCTCGATCGAAAGCTCTCCGCCAACCGTACCCGGCAGCGTGAAGGAGACGGCTGTGCGCACCGGCAGCCGCAGGTCGCGCCCCGCGGTCTCGGGCGAACGCCCCCGGCGCGTGCCGAGCAGCTCGAACCCGCTCCAGGCCGCGGCCAGGCTGCGGCGGTCGGTCCTCCCGGTGCCGGTATCGCGGGGCCGTGCGCTGTACGTGTAGCGCAGCTCGACGTGGTTCACGCCGATCGACTGCCGCTCGGCCGGCAGGTCGACGCGGTAGCTCCGCGGCCGCCAATTCAGGGCGAGCCCGAGCCGTTCGAGCGATTGGTCGTTGAGCACGACCTCGACGACCTGCTGGGGGGCGTTGGGAAATCGATGGGGCCAGCCCGTGAGCTCGAGCTCGAGCGGCCGGGGCTCGACGATCGTCAGGCTCAGGACCGAGCTCGCTCCGGTCCCCCAGACGAAGGGCTCTCGGGCGCGCGGGTTGCCGGGGCTCCAGCCCTCCTGGAGCTGCGCCAGGGACGAGGGGTCCCCGGGCGTGACGGTCATGGACTCGAGGTGAATCTCGGCGAGCGGGAAGAGCTCGACCAGGGGAATCGGCGGCGCCGGCTCATCGCGGCCGCACCCGGCCCACATCAGTGCGCAGGCGAGCGCCAGCGGCGCACACCCGCGCCGCCGCGCGCATCCGCGGCCGAATCCCCTCTCGGCACCATCCATGGTACCCAACCTACCGGATTCCCCACCCCTCCGCCATCACTCCAACCCGCAGCACCGCGGGTTCAAAGGAGGGGCTCTCCCGTTCTCCGGTCCTCAGGCGATGCGGCTGAGCAGCGAGTGCTCGAGCATCGAGCTCGAGCGCAGGAGCTGGGTCGAGAGCTCGCTGGTGTCACCGAGCGGCGAGCGGCCGGGCAGGTTGTCTCCGTAGAAGACCAGCATGACCCGTCGGGCGGCGAACAGGGGACCGACGTAGACCTCGGTCGGCCAGCCGCCGCCGAGCTGCTCGAGCAGCGACCGGTTGCCGATCGTGGAGTCGAGGGTGCCCTGGTACTGCGTCCGCGTCGCGCCCACCCGGCGCAGCACCGAGTCCCGTCGCAGGCTCAGGCGCACCCGGCGCACGAAGTCCGGGGCTGCGCCGCCGTCGCCGGTCATGCCGAACTGGCTGACGCCGACGAACTCCGACGGACCGACCTGGAACAGGGCGCCTCTCGGCACGATGCCCTCGGCGCGCTCCAGGATCTTGTGGGCGACCTCGCCGGTGACCAGCGGCGCCGGGAAGTCGCGCACCAGCTCCGGCAACGACGGCACTTCGGCGGTGGCGGGGGGCACGGCATGCAGGTACTCGGCCTGTTCCGTGGTGATGCCGAGCAGGATCTGGTCGGCCGCGAGGCCGCGGTCGAGGGGCAGCCGGCCGGTCTCGACCTCCACTTCGCCGTGGTCCGGAAAGCGGACCTCCTCGAACTCGAACGATCCCGACGGCCAGCGCAGGAACTCGGAGATGACCTGTCCCGCCTGCTCGGCCACCGCCGACTCGAGCCGCTCCCGGGTCAGGAATCCGGCCTCCACGAGAATCGCTCCCAGCCGCCGGTCCTCGCGGCTCGCCTGCTGGAGCGAGAGGCCCTCTTCGAGCTGGCGGTGGCTCAGCCAGCCGCGGCTCAGCAGAATGCTGCCGAGGCTCTCTCGGACCGACGTGGAGACGGCGCAGATGACCTTGCCGTCGCGCAGCAGCACCAGGCCGTGGCTGTCCTCGGTCTTGAGGCTCAGGCGACCGTTCTTGCCGGTGGTCGCCAGCATCTGCAGGAGGTGGGCGAAATCGAAGCCCTGGAAGGTGCCGTTGAGCTTCATCTAGCCTGACCTTCTCACCAGCGTTCGATGCAGAAGGCCGCAAATGCCTGGAGATGCCAGGCTTGCGACCGAGGGCGACGCAGGCGTATTCGACATACGTCGAGGAGGCCGACCGGAGCGAAACGCAGCAGATTCAGGTAGGTGCGGCATTCTGGGCGAAGGTTGGTGAGAAGGTCGGGCTAAACGCTTTCCGATGCCATGCGCGAGGACTCCCCGCAGGCAAGTAGAGCCGAAGCGAAAACCGCCCGCTATGAAATCGGCCACGAATGGCAGGCGAGTTGCTGCGGGCGGGTGCCGGGGTAGAGAGGGATCGAGGGTGAGGGGGGCGATCCGAGGCTAGCTAGCCGTGCGAGATCAGACCCGGCCGGACGCGGCTGCGGATCTGCTCGCGCGCGGCCGACAGCCGCGCCGCCATGTATTGGGCGAAGCGCAAGAGGATGCGCACCCCGGCCTCCGGGTTCGCGTTCAGCTCGGCCAGCAGCCGCTCGCCCTCGATCTCGACGACCTCGGTGTCCTCGAGGCAGACGGCGCTGTGCGGATAGATGTGCTCCTTGCCGACCAGGGCCGCGATGCCGAACACCGCGCCGCGCTCGCCGATGCTGGTCATCTGCACGTCGCCGCTGCCGCCCCGGTGCTTCTGTCGGAGCGACACCAGGCCACTCTCGAGCACGCGCACCGAGCCGGGCCCGTCGCCCTCGGCGAAGATCGTCGTGCCCGCGGGGTAGCTGCGTCGCGACGAGATCGCGGCCAGGAGCTCGCGATCTGCTGGCTCCAGGCCGGCGAAGAAGTTCAGCGTCTCGAGGCTCTCGGAGCTTTCCATAGAAACAATCCTCCTGGCGAGGTCAGGCTAGAAGAGTCCGATCACGCGCCCGGTCTCCAGATCGATGTCGACGTTCTCGAACGCCGGGCTCGACGGCAGGCCCGGCATGGTGCGCATGTCGCCGCACAGCGGATAGAGGAACCCGGCGCCGACGCTCGCCCGGATGTCGCGCACCGGCAGCCGGAAGTTGGTCGGCACGC
>JBFGLX010000010.1:0-26488 GCA_041575955.1 Thermoanaerobaculia bacterium | reverse complement strand
GGCCAGCAGGTGCCGTTCCCCTCCCGCCTCGGCCGGCCGAGCGAGTACGCCGACCTGGTGCTGCACGTCATGACCAACCGGATGCTCAACGGCGAGGTGATCCGCCTCGACGGTGCGATCCGCATGGCGCCGCGCTAGAGGTACGCCCCCGCCCGGCCCCCGCTCCGTCCAGAGCCCGGCGCGGCTAGTACCTTCCCAGACGCTCCGCCTGGGCGCCGTCGGCGATGCGAATGGATTCGGGCGCATGCGCGCCCGCCAGCCAGACGACGCGCTGCTCGTCGAGGCTCTTCTTGAGGTTCCGCACCGCCCGGGTGAGATCCTGGAGCGAGCCGATCCGCTCCGCCTCGGGCCAGCCGTGCAGGGTGGCGCCCGCCGACCCCGGAGCGTCGGACGCCCGAGGCTCGAAGTACCAGACGAACAGGGGCACGTCCAGGGTACGCAGATAGCCGCGGACCGACGCCGCCGAGAGCACGCTCAGGTCCGGCTGGTCGGCGGAGAGCGCCAGCACGACCGCGCGGCGCCGGTTCCCCCAGGCCGCGCGCATGCCCGCGACCGCGACCGCGTCGGCGACGCGCTCGGTCGCCGACATTCCAGGCGCGTAGTAGTCCTGCCGCAGGGCCCAGAGCAGGCCGCCCCGGTCGTCGGTGAGCCGTGGCGAGATGACGAAGGCCTGATGCGTCGCCCGTTCGTACCTGACCTCCCGAGATCGGGGCAGCAGCACCCGCAGCCGCTCGTCGGAGTCGAACGCCAGCGCCCGGCGATTGCGCACCGCGCCGCTGGCGACCGCTCCGGGCGCGGTCGGCATCGATCCCTCGACGCCCGAACTGACGCCGCCGGAGGCGCCGACGACCGCGCTGCCGATGCCGAACGTCCCCTGCCCGAGCTCGGCGCTCACCTCGCGCACGCTGTCGGCGCGGACGACGATGATCTCGGCCGGGCCCTTCTCCACCGCCACCACCCGCTGCGGCGAGCCGTCCCTGACGAACCAGCCGTCGAGCTCCGCCGGCTTCCGGGCCTTGCCCCTGGTGAACACCACCGGCACCGCGGTCAGCTGGCTCTCCGCCTCGTCCAGGTAAGTGCCACCGAAGGCGACCTGGGTATGGGCCGAGATGCCGCCGGCGAACTGGAGGTCGACCTGCAGCAGATGGAAGTCGTCGTCGGCGAGGCGGGGGAGCGCAAAGCGCTCGAGGCTCGCCACCTCGAGCGGCTCGCCGTCGAGCGTGACGGTGGTCTCGAGCGGGTGCATCTCGACCACGGTCTGCCAGCTCACGCGCGCCGCCACCGGCCGGCCGTCGGCATCCCGCTCCAGGAAGACGACCGCCTCCGCCTCGGGCCGCGGGCGGTTGACCTCGCGCCGGGCGCGGTCGGCGACCTGGCCGGCGTCGTCGAGCGCCAGCGCCTCGAGCTCGTGAGGCACGAGCTCCGGCCCGAAGTCGATCAGCGCCTGCCAGGGGGGAGCGTCCAGCCGCGCCGCGGTCGATCCGTCCAAGCGCAGGTCGACCGCGGCGACCGACGGGTCGACCGCCAGCTCGACCGGGTGCGGGCCGATGACCAGGCCGAGAAAGAGCGTCAGGATCTCGATCATTGCGACCTCCTCCAGCGATGACTCGGGCCTCCGGGCTGCTCGGACCGACTCTACCAGCCACCGAAGCCCGATCGCCGTGGTGGGTCAGTCCGGCCCGCCGGGTCCCGCCTCCATCGGCGCGACCAGGTTCGGGGGTTGGGGGTCGGCAGGTCCCCCAGACGGGGCCTAAAGCGCAGCGCCCCCGTCCAGCCACCTCAAGCGGAGACTTGCCAGGCCTTGTCGCCTGGCAAGGCTCTCGCGCCATCCACTCTCAGAAGGGGCGCGAGCCAGCCCCGGACGGGGGACCTGCCGACCCCCAACCCCCGAACCTGGCCTCACTACCGCCCCGGGGCCCGGCGGGCCGAGCTGGGACGACCACGGCGGTCACCGTGGCGGCGATCGCCGCTCGCGATGCTGGCGGCGCGGGCGGGCGAGACCTCGGCGGCGGCTACTCGTCCAGCCAGCCGACCGGGTCGCCCACCGCGATCGGGCCGCCCTCGAGAACCTCGCCGTAGGCGCCGCCCCGCCAGTCGGCGCGCAGGGCGTCCTCCAGGCCGGGCTGCGCCTCCTCCATCTGGCGGCACGGCCGGGTCTCGCCGTGGATGCGGATCCGGCAGCCGCCGACGCCCAATGTCCGGCCGCCCTGATCGGTGAGATCGACGCCACTCACGTACAGGTTGGCGCGGCGCAGGCTCGGATCGACGTCGAGCCCGAGCTCCGCGCGCACCTCGGCCCACCGGTCGACGGTCAGGAGGGTCACCTGGCGCTTGCCGCCCTGGTTGGCGTTGCCCTCGAGCCCCCGGCCGGGGACGGCGCTGGCGCGCTCGACGCCGTCCATCGGCCCACCCTTGGAGCGCTTGATCCAGATCGTCTCGACTCGGCCTTTCGTTTCGCTCATACTCGCAGCTCCTCCATGGCCGCCGCACGCACCGAACTCCGGATCGAGGTCTCCGAACAGATCGGCGCGGTCTCTGCGCTCGTCGATCGGCCCAAGGATGCGTTGGCGTTTCTGGTCATCGGTCACGGCGCCGGCGCCGGCATGCGACACTCTTTTCTCGAATCTCTGGTCGCACGCCTGAGCGCCCGCCGGGTCGCCGTTCTGCGCTACCAGTTTCCCTACATGGAGCAGGGGCGCAAGCGCCCGGACCGGCCGGCCAAGCTGCTCCCCACCGTCCGCGCGGCGGTCGCCGTCGCGGCCGGTCAAGCCGGCACTCTACCGCTCTTTGCCGGCGGCAAGTCAATGGGTGGGCGGATGACCTCGCTGGCGGCGTCCAAGAAACCGCTCGCCGGCGTCAGCGGCCTGGTCTTCTTCGGCTTCCCGTTGCACGCCCCGGGGCGAGAGGGCAGCGAGCGCGCCGCTCACCTGGCGGCGGTCGGCGTACCGATGCTCTTCCTCCAGGGCACCCGCGACCGGCTCGCCCGGCTCGACCTGCTCGAGCCGGTCTGCCGCGAGCTCGGCGGCCGCGCCACCCTGCACGTCGTCGAGGGCGGCGATCACTCGTTCCACGTGCTCAAGCGCTCCGGGCGCACCGACTCCGAGGCGCTCGACGAGCTGGCGGATCGCGCCGCCTCCTGGATCCTGCAGCCCAGGCATCTACCATAGCCCCAGCCCGGGCGGGGGCGTCCCTCTCCCCCCGCGAGGGGTGGAGAGGGATTCGGGTACCGGGCGGGCGGGGAGGGTGAGGGGGGCGATCCGGTCGACCTTCTACGGCCGCCAGCTGAGCGACGCCGCGAACGACCGCCCGGCCGCCGGCGGCACGTCGCTGTCGGCCGAGTTGAAGTAGCTCTCGTCGAGCAGGTTGCGGGCGCTCACCGACAGCCGCAGACCCGTGCGCAGCTCGTAGCCGACCGAGCTCGCCAGCAGCGCCGCCGACGGGACCGGCTTCTCGCCGGCGCCCGGATCGCCCTTGCTCCGGCGCGCCTCCAGGCGACCATCCCAGCTCCACCTGCCGCGTGCCCAGCGCGCGCCCAGGAAGACGCTGTCGGCGGGGATGTCGGCCAGCGGCCGGTCGGCGTCGTCGCGCCCTTCGATCGCGTGGCCGCCGAACGACAGGCTCCAGTCGTCGGGCAGCTGGTAGAAGCCCTCGAGCTCGACTCCGGCGATCGTTCCCGCGGTCAGGTTGACGAAAGTCAGCTCGCCGCCGGCGGCCGCGACCCGCTCGATGTAATCGTCGATCTCGTTGCGAAAGACGTAACCGGCCAAAAAGAGCCGGTCGCCGTACCAGCGCAGACCGGCGTCGAGGTTCAGCGAGCGCTCCGGGCCCAGGTCCGGGTTGGCGCTCACCTGTCCGCGGCCGGTGGTGCCGCTGAAGAAGCGCTCCCCGAGCGACGGGAAACGCAGGCCGGAGCCGACGTTGGCCACCAGCTCGATGCCCTCGCCGAGCGGCAGCACCACGCCCGCGAAACCGGTCAGCGCGTCGTCGTCGACGCCGGCCGAGCCCTCGTTGCGCTGCCGCTGCAGGACGTAGCGGCCGCCGACCAGCACCGTCGCGCGGCCGACGTTCCACTCGCCGGCGCCGAACACCCCGGCCTCGTCCTCCTCGCCGCCGTCGAGCGCCCGCTGGAACCCGGTCACCACCGGCGCGCCGTCGACGAGCGCGCGGTTGGTCTCGCGGGCGTCGACCGAGCGCCGGCCGAAGTAGTCGACGCCGACGCGCACCACCGTGCCGCGGGCCGGCTGCAGCCGCCGCTGCCAGCTCAGGCCGAGATCGACGGCGTCGTTGAGCACGCTGTCGACCCGGCCGTCGGCGCGCGAGACCCGAGTCTCCAGATCGTTCGGATGCGCGTAGGCGGCAAGATCCCAGCCGGCTTTCGAGCGGATGCCGAAGCGCACCAGCGCGTGCCCCTCCTCGGGGTAGACCGTGGTCCGCTCGGGGAAGTCGACGTTCGACTTCTGGATGTCGCGGCCGACGGACGCGATCGCCAGCAGGTCGAGCTCGAGCCGGCCATGGGTCCAGGAGTGGCCGAGCGTGGCCGAGGTCTGGCGGAAGCCCGTGTTGAGCTCGTCGCCGGCGGCGGTCTCCGAATTGCCGGCGAAGCGATGCGCCAGCCCCAGGCTCCAGCCACCGGCGCCCCAGCCGACCATCTGGTGCACCTCGTCGCCGCGGCTATCGTAGCCGCCGCCCACCGACCACCCTTCGTGCACCTCCGGAAACAGCTGGACCACGCCGCCGAGCGCTCCCGAGCCGTAGTAGGTCGACGACGGCCCGCGCAGGACGTCGGTCGAGCCCACCAGCAGCGGGTCGATGAACGACGCCGAGACGCCGGCGCGGCGCTCGCCGACGATACGCATGCCCGAGACCAGCGTCATCACCCGCTGCCGCGACACGCCGCGAATCGAGAAGGTCTGGAAGATGCCGCCCTGGCCGTTCTCCGCGACCCCCGGCGTCGCGGCAACGAGCTCGGTGAGCGTGTTGGGAGGCGCCGCCGATCGGCCCGGATCGAGCACGCTGATCGCGACGCTCACCGGCGAGAAGTTGTTCTCGCCCGGGTTGGCGGTCACCGCGATCGCCTCGTAGATCTCCTGCTTGAGCTCCAGGACGACGTCGACCGGTCCGGCTCCCGCGTCGACCCGAACCGTCTGCGACTCGAAGCGCGGGTGGGAGATCAGCAGCTCGGCGGGCGCTACGGCGCCGGGCAGCTCGAAGCGGCCGTTCATGTCCGAAAAGGCGGACGCAGCGCCTGCCGCGTGCCGGATGCGCGCGTGCTCGACGGGGGTGCCGGAGGGACCGAGCACCCGCCCCTCGATCGCGGCCCGGGCGGCGGGGGCGGGGGCGAGAGCCAGGATGGCGAGCAGCGGGTAGAGGGAGAGCTTGAGCGGCATGACGTCGCGGGCCGAGCGTTCCTATCATGCTATTCCCGTGCCGGTCCAACCTCCCCCCGGACGGAGGCGTCCCGCGTACAATCGCCGCCATGCCCTCCCCCTCGGTCGAGCTCCGCGCCGTCAGCAAGTCTTACGGCGGATTCCGGGCGGTGGACGAGCTCTCCCTGCGCGCGCCGGCGGGCGCGATCTTCGGCCTGCTCGGACCCAACGGCGCCGGCAAGACGACCTCGATTCGCATGATCATGGACATCATCGCGCCCGACAGCGGCGAGGTCCGCTTCTTCGAGCGCGCCCGCACGCCGGCCGACCTGGCGCGCGTCGGCTACCTGCCGGAGGAGCGCGGCCTCTACCGCAAGATGACGGTGACCGATCACCTGGTCTTCCTCGGCCGCCTCCACGGCCTCGGCCGCCGGCAAGCGGCCGCGGCCAGCGAGCTCTGGCTCGGGCGCGTCGGACTCGCCGGCTGGTCGGCACGCCGCGTCGAGGAGCTCTCCAAGGGGATGCAGCAGAAGATCCAGCTGGCGGGCACGGTGCTCCACGAGCCCGAGATCCTGATCCTCGACGAGCCGTTCTCGGGTCTCGATCCGATCAACCAGGAGCTGTTCAAGGAGCTGCTGGCGGAGTACCGGCGGAGCGGACGGACGGTCGTCTTCTCCACCCACATCATGGAGCAGGCGGAAAAGCTGTGCGACGAGATCTGCCTGATCTCGCGCGGTCGGGCGATCCTCTCCGGCGCGCTGAGCGAGGTCAAGCGGCGCTACGGCGGCAACGCCTACCGGCTGGTAGCCAGCGGCGAGCTCGATCGGGCGGCGGAGGTGGCCGGGGTCGAGAGCGCCGTCCACCAGGGCGGCTCGGTCACGCTGATGCTCGAGCCCGGCGCGCGCGGCGCCGACGTCCTGCGCGAGCTGGTCGGCTTCCTGGACGTCCGCGAGTTCCGGTCCGAGGAGCCCGGCCTCGAAGAGATCTTCATCCGTGCGGTGCGCGATGCGAACTGAGCACGTGCGGGTGATCGCCGTGCGCGAGTACCTGGCGCGCATCCGGACCAAGGGGTTCTGGATCGCCACCGCCGGGCTGCCCCTGCTGATGGCGGCTCTGCTGGTGCTGCCCGCCCTGCTGCTCACCCGGACCACCAGCGCCCACCGCGTGGTGCTGGTCGATACCACCGGCGCGCTGGGCGAGGCGCTGGTCGCCGAGCTCACCGGCCCGCCCGGACCGGCGCCGGCCGAGCCGCCGAGCGAATCGCCGCCCGCCGTCGACACCGCCTCGATCGAGGCCCGGCTGCAGGGCTTCGTGCCCGTCCTGGAGGCGCCGGCCGCCGATCTCGAGCGCCAGCGGGCCGACCTCGACAGGCGGGTGATGGCGGGCGAGATCGACGCCTGGGTGTGGATCAGCGACGCCGGGCTGGCCGAGGACACGATCGAATACCACGCCGCCAGCGTCTCGAACTTCGTCACCCAGGAGCGGCTCGAGCGCGCCGCCTCGACCGTGATCCGCGCGCAGCGGCTCGCCGATGCCGGTCTCGACCGCGAGCAGATCGACCGGCTGGGCCGCTCGATCGGGCTCACCACCCTGCGGGTGACCGAAGAGGGCAGCCGCGAGGAGCAGGCGGCGCCCGGGGTGGTGCTCGCCTACACCCTCTTCTTCCTCCTCTACGTCACCATCCTGGTCTACGGGCAGCAGGTGATGCTGGGCGTCATCGAGGAGAAGAGCTCGCGCATCGTCGAGGTCATCGTCGCCACCACCCGGCCGATCGAGCTGATGATGGGCAAGCTGATCGGCATCTGCTGCGTCGCCCTCACCCAGCTCGGCATCTGGCTCGGCACCATCGTCGTCCTGACCCTGCCGGGGGTGGTGGCCCGGATGGACTGGCTCTCGGGCTACGCCGACGTCCCGACGGTCGCGCCGTCGTTGATCGTCCACTTCCTCGCCTTCTTCATCCTCGGGTTCGTTCTCTACTCGAGCTTCTACGGCTCGGTCGGCGCCGCCTTCAACAACGTCCAGGAGGCGCAGCATTTCGCCAGCATCGGCGCGGGCTTCGCGATCGCTCCGATGCTGCTGGTCTGGATGGTGCTCAACGATCCCGACTCGACCCTGTCGGTGGTGAGCTCGCTGATTCCCGTCTTCACGCCGATCCTGATGCTCCTGAGGCTGGCGGTGAAGGCGCCACCGGGATGGCAGGTGGCGCTCGGCTACCTGCTGACCGTTCTGCTCACCTGGCTGATGGTGTGGATCTCCGGCCGCGTCTACCGGGTCGGCATCCTGATGTACGGCAAGAAGCCGTCGCTGCCCGAGATCTGGCGCTGGATCCGGTACAGCTAGCCCGACCTCTCGCCAGCCTTCGAGTCACAAGGCCGCAAGCGCCTGGAGATGCAAGGCTTGCGAAAAGGTCAGGCTAGCCGGCCGGCACCGCTCGCAGCGGCTGGATGCCCGAGGCGACGAGGCGCTCGAGAGCGGCGCTCCAGTGCTCCTTGGCGGGACCGGTCGAGAACGACACGCCCGCCTTGTAGACCGCCGCGTGGTCGGCGCCCATCAAGCCGACGGTTCCGGCGAAGCGGCACCACTCGACCTTGCCCGGCAGCCCGAAGCTCCGGGATCCCAGCTGCACACGGAAGACGTAGCTGGCACCCACCCGGAGCTGCTGGCTCGACTCGATTCCCATCCCGGCTTGGCTGACGTCGACGACGGAGGCGCCGATCGGAAACTCGACCGAGAAGTCCCGGGTCGCGTAGCGTGTCGCCGCCCGCGGATCCGAGCCGCTCTGGATTCGCTGCACTCTCTTCGAATTCACGTGCCTGATCTCCTGGATCTGTCTCAAGGGGCCAGCTCGAGGGGGTTCGCGGCCGACCGAACGCTCCAGGAATAGCCGTCGATCTCGAGATGATCCGAGCTCGGGCTCCCGGCGCCTACCGCGTTTGCGACCGAGGAGGCGCTCCAGACGAACCCGTCGGTGGCCATCACCGCGCTCTCCCGGCTCTCGAGTCGAGCCATGGACGGCTCGACTGCCGCTCCCACCACCTCGTCCGGCGCCGCCTGCCCGGCCGATCCAGAGGTTCCGGCCAACGGCGCCTGGTGGGGGATCGAGAGGAAGAGAATCGTAACCGCGGCGATCTTGAGGGTCGTCATCGTCTGTCGTCTCCGAGTCCCTCGAACAGCAAGCCGGGTACCATGCACGCAGGTCGATAAGCGCATAGATCCGCGACTCGCCCGAGCCCCTTTCCGCCCGGAAGATCGGCGCCCTAACTGTTGTCAGCAAGGGCTTTGCTTCGTCGACCCCGACGCGTCCGAGAGCCGGCGGCGCGACCGGCGGGGTGCCCGCGGCGGCCGGCGGCACCACAAATTCGGCGGCGGTTCGCCCAAAAAACGGCGCTCGGCGGTCAATTCTCGGCGGCCCCCCGGAACCGCCGCCGTTCCGGATAAGCTCGATCCCGATGCGCATCGCCACCTGGAACATCAACGGGCTGCGCGCGCGGCTCGATTTCGTCCGCCACTGGCTCGAGGCCCGGCAGCCCGATCTGGTAGGACTTCAGGAGCTCAAGCTCGAGGACGATCAGTTTCCCCACGACGAGTTCGCGGCCCTGGGCTACGACGCCGCGACCCACGGCCAGAAGGCCTGGAACGGGGTCGCCGTCCTGAGCCGGGGCCCGATCGAGGTTCGCCAGCGGGGGCTCGAGGGCCAGGAGGAGATGGGGGCACGGCTGCTGACCGTCGACAGCCTCGGCCTGTCGTTCACCACCATCTACTGCCCGAACGGCAAGGACCTCGAGCACGAGGACTTCCCGCGCAAGCTCGCCTGGCTCGACGCCCTGGCCGAGCATTTCGACCGCCGGCACGACCCCGCGGAGCCGACCGTCCTGTGCGGCGACTTCAACATCTGCCCGGCGCCGATCGACAGCTGGAACGAGCGCCGGCTCGGCGGCTCGATCTTCCACACCGTCGACGAGCGCGAGCGCTTCCGGCGCCTCGAGGACTGGGGCCTGCGCGATCTCTTCCGCGAGCGCTACCCCGACGCCCAGGTGTTCTCCTGGTGGGACTACCGGGGCGGGGCGTTCCACCGCGGCATGGGCCTGCGGATCGATCTGCTGCTCGGCACGGCGCCGGTGCTGACGCGCACGCGCTCGGTCGAGACCGACCGCGACTACCGCAAGAAGAAGGACGGCCTGATCGCCTCCGACCACGCCCCGGTGATCGCCGAGCTCGACTGATCAGATCCCGGCCAAGCGCGTGCCGGGCGGGGGCGTCCCTCTCCCCCCGCGAGGGAGGGAGAGAAAGAGGGATTCGGGCACCGGGCGGCCGGGGAGGGTGAGAGGGGCGATCCGGTGGATCACCGCAACCGCAGGTCCCTGACCACTTCGATCACCCCGTCCGCGCGCACGGTGAACGGCCGGACGGTGGCCCAGGTCGGGTTGTCCGAGGCGTCGCGGCCGCGGGCTCCGAGCAGCGGATCGCCTTCGAAGTTCAGGGTGAAGCTGTGTCGCGGAATGTCCGCTCCCCACACTCGGTAGTGGACGTGGGCGGGCGGGCCACCGGTGGCGTAGTGGGCGGGGCGGACGCTCTCGAACCGGTAGCGACCGTCCGGGCCGGTCAGCATCAGGCCGCACAACCTGGCGTTCGACTCGTCCATCCCGCCCGGCGAGTAGTAGCCCGCCGCGTCGGTGTGGAAGACGAAGACCGTGGCGCCGGCCACCGGGGTCTCCCCATCCGCCCCCAGCACCCGGCCGCTGACCACCATGCGCTCACCCGGCTCGGCTGGGTCGGCGATGCGCACCGACCAGTGCTCGGCTTCGCGGCCGCCGCAGTCGCCGCGATTCTGGCCGGACGCAGGTGGCGGTGCCCCGAGGCCCGCGGCGAGCAGCGGCAGTAGGGCGGCGGCGATTCGAATCGGTAGCATCGGCACGAGCTCTCGTAAGCCCTCTACCAGGATACGTGAACGCGCGTGCTAGGTTTCGCCGGGTGAACGACGATTCGCCCGCGCATCCGCTCGAGCTCTCACCCGCGGCGATGAGAGGCCTGGTGGAGCAGGCGATGGAGCGCATCGTAGCCCACGTCGAGTCGCTGCCGGAGCAGCCCGCCTCCGACGTCGACGGCGCCGCCGAGCTGGCCCGATCGGTGGTCGAGACCGAGCCGCCCGAAAGCGGCGCCCCGGTGGACGGGCTTCTCGACCTGGTGTTCGATCGGCTGGCGGGCAAGAGCTTCAACACCGCCGGACCCGGATTCCTCGCCTACATTCCGGGCGGCGGCCTGTTCCACGCCGCGGTCGGCGACCTGATCGCGAACTCGATCAACCGCTACACCACGGTCTTCGCCGCCGCGTCCGGGCTGGCTCAGCTGGAGATCAACGTCATCCACTGGTTCAAGCGGCTGGTGGGCTACCCGCTCGAAGCCGGCGGCATCCTGACCAGCGGCGGCTCGCTCGCCAACTTCAGCGCGCTGGTGACGGCGCGCCGCGAGCGGCTGCCCGAGGACTTTCTCGACGGCACGCTCTACGTCTCCGACCAGATTCACCACTCGATCGGCAAGGCGGCGGCGCTGGCCGGCTTCCCGGCGGCCAACGTGCGGCACATCGGCGTCGACGAGCGCTTCCGCATCCGCACGGACGAGCTCGAGGAGGCCGTTCGCCGCGATCGCGCCGCCGGCAAGCGCCCCTTCCTGGTGGTCGGCAGCGCCGGCACGACCAACACCGGCGCGGTCGACGACCTGGAGGAGCTGGCCCGGATCGCGCGCGAGCACTCGCTCTGGCTGCACGTCGACGGCGCCTACGGCGGCTTCTTCGTTCTGACCGAGCGCGGCCGCGCCGCCCTGCGCGGGCTCGCCCGGGCGGACTCGATCACCCTCGATCCCCACAAGGGGCTCTTCCTGCCCTACGGCACCGGTAGCCTCCTGGTGCGCGACGGCGAGGCGCTCAAGCGGGCGCACCAGCTGCGCGGCGAGTACATGCTGCCGCCGGAGGAGTCACCCGAGCTGGTCGATTTCTGCGACATCTCGCCGGAGCTGTCGCGCGATTTTCGCGGCCTGCGGGTCTGGCTGCCGCTCAAGATGCACGGGCTCGGCGCCTTCCGCTCGGCGCTCGACGAGAAGCTCGACCTCGCCGCCTGGGCAGCCGGCGAGGTGGCTCGGATTCCGGGAATCGACATGATCGCCGAGCCGCAGCTGTCGCTGCTCGCCTTCCGCCTGCGCCCGCCGGGCCTCGACCGCGAGCGGCTCGACGCGCTCAACCGCGAGCTGATGCGGCGGATCAACGCGCGCCAGCGGGTCTTCCTCACCGGCACCCGCATCCAGGCCGGCTTCGTCCTGCGCATCTGCGTGCTCAGCTTCCGCACCCACCGCGACCGCATGGAGATGGCCATCGAGGACATCCGCAGCTCGGTCGCCGAGCTGACCCGGTGAACCGCAGAGGCTCCGGCTAGTCGAGTGCCGGCCGGGCAGCCAGCCGCTCCCGATAGTCGGCGATCTGCCGCCGAACGGCCGCCTCGTCGACCGACAGCACCTCGCCGTTCTCGACCAGAATCCGTCCGTGCACGATCACCGTCTCGACGTCGGCGGCCTTGGTCGAATAGGCCAGGGTCGAATAGGGGTCGTAGAGCGGCTGCTGGTGGAAGCCGCTCGGATCGACGACGATCAGGTCGGCCAGCTTGCCGGCCTCGAGCGAGCCGATCTCGCCGTCCATTCCGAGCGCCCGGGCGCCGCCGATGGTGGCCATCCGCAGCGCCTCCACCGCGGTCAGGCTGGTCGGATCCGAGTTGACCAGCTTCTGCAGCTTGGCGGCGGTGTCGATCTCCTCCCAGAGATCGAGGTCGTTGTTCGACGCGGCACCGTCGGTGCCCAGACCGACCGCCACGCCCGCGGCCAGCATCCGCGCGACCGGCGCCGCCCCGGCCGCGACCTTCATGTTGGACTGCGGGCAGTGCGCCACGCCGACGCCGCGCCTGGCGAGCAGCTCGATCTCGGAGGGGCTCGGCCAGACGACGTGGGCGGCCAGCACCCGCCGGTCGAGGATGCCCAGCCGGTCGACGTACTCGATCGGCCGCAGCCCGGTGCGGGCGACGACGCTGTCGACTTCCGAGCTGTCCTCGGCCAGGTGGATGAGCATCGGTACGCCGTGGCGCACGGCCAGCGCGTGCGCCGCACGCAGATGATCGGCCGAGACGGTGTAGGGGGCGTGGGGGGCGACCGCCGGCGTGATCCGATCGTGGCCCCGCCAGCGCTCGAGAAAGCGCTCGGTGTAGGCGACCGCCTCGGCCCAGCTCTTGTTGTCGGGCGCCGGAAAGTCGATCAGCGTCTCGCCGACCACCGCCCGCATGCCGCAGCGCTCGGCCTCCTCGGCGATCGCGTCCTCGAAGTAGTACATGTCGACGAACGTCGTGGTGCCGCCGCGGAGCATCTCCAGGCAGGCGAGCCGCGTGCCCCAGCGGACGAACTGCTCGTCGACGTGCTCGGCCTCGGCCGGGAAGATCACCTCCTCCAGCCACCGGGTCAGCGGCAGGTCGTCCGCCAGGCCCCGAAAGAGCGTCATCGGCGCGTGGCCGTGCAGGTTGACCAGGCCGGGCAGCACGATCCGCCCGGCCACGGAGCGCACGGTCGCTTCCGGGAAGCGGGCCCGGAGCTCCGCGGCGCCGCCTACCGCCGCGATGCGCGCGCCGCTCACCGCGACCGCGCCATCCTCGATCACGCTGCCGGCGGCGTCCATGGTCACGACCGTGCCGCCGGCCAGGAGCCAGGTTCCTTCCGGCCGGAAAGCGTCCGCTCCGGTAGCGCTCGGCTCCGCCGCGCGTGGCGCACCGCCGCAGGAGACGGCCAGCAGCGCCAGGACCAGGCTCGAGGTGAGGTGCTGAACCGAGCGCATGGAGAGTATCCGGCGGATCGGCCGTATCGTAGCAGGCGGCTTTGACCGCGCGGCCGGCGTGCACTACGCTGGCCGCTCCTTGCCCCGACTGGAGGAAGCCATGCCACGCCGTTCGATCCCGATCCTGCTCACCCTGGCGCTGGTCGCAGGTTTACCGCCGACGACCGCGGCCGAGGCGCCGCCGCCGGCAGAGCAGATCCACGCCGCGGTCAGCCCGGCGCCGAAGGCTCTGCGCGCCGGCGCCCGGGTGCTCGGATACGGCGCGGACGGCGCCCTGGTCGAGCTGCGGCCGGGGACCGGCGAACTGGTCTGCCTGGCCGACGATCCCGCCGACGACCGCTTTCACGTCGCCTGCTACCACGCCGCGCTCGAGCCCTTCATGGCGCGCGGCCGCGAGCTGCGGCGCCAGGGCGTCGAGCGCGACGAGCTGGTCCGCATCCGGGGCGAGGAGATCGCCGCCGGCAAGCTCTCTTTCCCGAGCGGGCCGGCCGCGCTCTATTCGCTCACCGGCCCGGCCGGAAGCTTCGACGCCGACTCGCAGGCGGTGCGCGGCGGCAGCCGCGCCTACGCGATCTACCTCGCCTACGCGACCGCCGAGAGCACCGGCCTGCCGACCTCGCCGATCACCGACACCGGGCCATGGCTGATGGCGGCCGGCGAGCCCTGGGCGCACGTCATGGTCGTGCAGCCGACCGGCGACGCCCCGGAGGCTCCCGAACCGGCAGAGTGACCTACCGGCGCCGCTCGGGCCTCTTCCATCTCCACTCCGTCCCCCGCAAGATCTGGGCGCATCCGAACAACCGCGGCCGGCGCCTGCGCCGCCTGGGCGCCGCGGTGCTCTTCCAGCTGCGCAAGAAGCTGGGGGCCCCGCCCGCGACCGTGGCGCTCGGCGCCGGCCTGCGGGTGGTCGCCGACCGCGGCGGCGGCGGGGTCTCCAACCTGGTCTACTTCGGCGACTACTTCGAATACGACGAGCTCCATTTCTGCGAACGCTACCTGCGCCCGGGCGACCGGGTCATCGACGGCGGCGCCAACATCGGTCTGGTCTCGCTGCTGCTGAGCCGCTGGGTCGGCGACGCGGGCCGGGTGATCGCCTTCGAGCCGGCCACCCTCGCCGCCGAGCTGATGCGCCGCAATCTCGAGCTGAACGGGATCTCGAACGTCGAGCTGATCGCGGCGGCGCTCGGGCGCCGGCCGGGCCGCATGAGCCTGATCGCCGACATGGACGTCAGCAACCAGCTCGTGCGCGACGCGCCTCCGGGGCGCGCGATCGAGACGGTTTCGGTCGTGCGTCTCGCCGACGTCGCCGGCGAGCCCGCCTACGCGCTCGCCAAGCTCGATCTCGAGGGGGCAGAGCTCGACGCCCTGCGCGGCGCCGAGCCGCTGCTGGCCGCGGGCCGGCTGCCGGTGATCCTGCTCGAGGCCGCCGACCATCAGCTGCGCCGCCTGGGCGGCAGCCGCACGGCGGTGCTCGAGCTCTTGCGCGGCCATCGCTACCGCTTCGCGCGCTACGACGCGGACGCCCGGCGGCTCGGCTTCGAGCCGCGGCCGGAGCGCGGCAACTTCCTGGCCATCCGCTCCGGCCACGAGGCGACCGTGGAGCGCCGGCTGGAGGGCGGCTAGCTCAGCCACCTGAGTCTGCTGCGTTGCGCTCCGATCGGGCCCTGCTAGGACGCGGCGCGGCGCGGCGGCTGCTGCTGCCCCCGGCTGCGGCCGAGCCACTCCTCGGCCGCCGCGGCCGGCACCGGCTGCGAGAAGTAGTAGCCCTGCACCGCGTCGCACTTCATCGCCTGGAGGATCGCCAACGTCTCGCGATCCTCGATGCCCTCGGCGATCGTCTTGATCCGCAGGGCGCCAGCCATCTCGATGATGGCCCGGACGATCTCGCGGTCGCGCTCGCGGTCGCGCAGCAGGGCGATGAACGAGCGATCGATCTTCAGCATGTCGATGGGGAGCTTGTGCAGATAGCTGAGCGAAGAGTAGCCGGTGCCGAAGTCGTCGAGCAGGATCATCACGCCCTGCTCGTTGAGCCTGCCCAGGCGAGCGCCGGCGCTCGTCAGGTCCTGCAGGATCATGCTCTCGGTGATCTCCACGCCCACCGCCCCCCGGGGCAGTCCGGCATCGCTCACCACCTTGCCGATGTAGTCGCAGAAGCTCTCCTGCTCGAGGTCGGAGGCGGTGGCGTTGAAGCTCAGGTAGAAGGAGCTCTCGCCGTAGCTGCGCACCCACGCGCCGGCCTGCTCGGCCGCCCGCTGGAGCACCCAGCGGTTGATCGCCGACATCAGGCCGAGATCCTCGGCCAGCGGCAAGAACCTGCTCGGCGGAATCGTTCCCTCGAGCGGGTGATTCCAGCGGAGCAGCACCTCCATGCCCTTGAGCTCGCCACCGGTGGTGGCCACGATCGGCTGGTAGTAGAGCTCGAACTCGTCGCGCTCGATGCCGCGCCGCAGATCGGTCTCGAGCTGCAGGACCGAAGCGACCTTCTCACCGGTCGCCGGCTCGAACAGCGCGCTGCCGCCGGGGCGCTTCGCCTTGGCCTCGTACATCGCGATCTCGGCGTGGCGGAACAGCTCGCGCGCGCCCTCGTATCCCGTCTGCGCCAGGGTGAGCCCGAGGCTGGCGGTCAGATAGGTCGTCTGGTCATCCTGCTCGAAGGGCTCCGACATCACGTCGGCGACGCGCTCCGCGGAGCTCTGGGCTACGGCCGCGCCGTCGACGCCGTAGAGCAAGAGTCCGAACTTGTCGCCGCCCACCCGGGCTACGGTGTCGCCCGGTCGGATCGACTCCGCGAGTCGCGCCGCGACCTGGCCCAGCAGCGCGTCGCCGTGCTCCTCTCCCAGCGTCTCGTTCACCGAGCTGAAACGGTCGAGCCCCACCACCGCAACGCAGAACCCCGCTTCGCCACCGGTTCGCACTCGCCCGAGCGATCGCTCTATGCGGTTGACGAACTCCCTCAGATTCGGCAGCCGAGTGAGGCCATCGTGGATCGCGTTGAAGCTGATCTGGTCGCTCATCCGCTGGCGCTGCTCGATCTCGTGCAGGACCCGCCGCTGCGCGGCCGCGAGCTCGGCGCCGCGCGCGTCGATCTCGACCTGGAGCCGAGCCGGCCGCCGCACGAGCTCGTACACGAACGCCGCGGCCAGCAGCGCGAGGATCAGGGCCAGGGCGCCGCGCACCGTCTCGGGTGGAGCGCCGGGGAGCCGGCGCTCGGTGGCGATCGACAGGGCCGCCCAGGAGCCGCCGGTGGCCGCGAGCGGCAGCTCCACGCGATCCGTGCCGAGCGGCTCGGTGGAGCCGTGCACGAGCGCTCGTTCGCCGGAAAGCAGCTCTCTCACCCAGAGCTCGTGGGCGAAGCCGCGGCGGGTCAGATCGTCCAGGCCGGAGACGGCGACCAGGGCCTCGGCCTCGACCCCCGCGAGCACCCGGCCACCGGAATGCGCGGGCAACGGCGCCGAGGCGAAGAGGAACGGCCGGTTGCGGACCGAGTAGAGGGCCCCGACCCCCGTCGCCAGCGCCGGCGGCGTCCGTTCGAACCCCCACGGAGCACCGTTCCGCAGATGCCGGCAAGCGTCGAGGAGCGCTCCGGAGTCGTCGAGCACGGCGCCGTGGATCGGCAGGTGCTCGGCCTCCTGGAAGTCCGGCCAGGAGCCGCCGCCGCGCCGCGCCCGCCACGGCCGCGAAGACGCCCACTCCTCGGCCCGCGACCGGACGAACGCGAGCTGCCGCTCGACCAGGCGGCTGCTTCTCAGGGCGAGCTCGACTGCTTCGACACGCGCCTCCGCCTCGGACCGGCGATCGGCCGCCCTGGCCAGCAGGCCGCCCACTGCCAGCGCGGCCGCGAAGGTCAACACCGCGCAGGCCAGCGCCGTGCGCATCACCCGCCCGCCCCCCGTTTGGCGGCGGGTCGGCGCAGCCGCCAGGAGGCGACGATCGCCCGCCGCTGGACCTCACCGTGCTCCGAGAAATCCAGGAAGACCAGCAGCCGCTGGTCTCGAATCGGGATCGAGACGCCGGCGTAGATCTCGAAGTAGTCGGCGTCGCTCTCGAGGCCCAGCGCGATCCGGGCCAGGTCCGGCCCCTGCGTGCCGTGGGCGAAGCCGGCGAACCAGCCGAGCGACCGTTCGAGATCGATGCGGCCGAAGACGATCCGGCTCGCCGAGTTGCCGGCGATCAGCTCCGAGTATCCCAATCCCACGCCCAGCGTCGGTTTGAAACGGTAGGCAGCACCGACACTCGCCAGGGTGCCGTGGAATCGACCGATCTCGTAGCTCTGCAGCTCGGCATGGAGCTCGGCCCTTTTCGAGGCCGCCAGGCGGGTGACCCGCGCGCGGAGCTTCCGGTAGCCGAACGAGCTCCCCGCCCGCTCGCCCTCGCCGAGATCCACGGCGGCGGACAGGAACGTCTTCTCGGACACCCTTCTGGCCGCTCCCGCCTTGGCGTAGAGCCAGCGACTGTCGTCGATTCGACTCGACGAGATGCCGAGCGTCACCACCCGCTCGCGCTTCCGGTGCACCCAGTCGAGCTCGCTGCCGACGAGGTCGCTGCCGGCCACGGTCTCCAGGCGCATCGTGAACGCCAGCAGCTGCGAAGAGTCCGACTCCGGCGCGGCCGGCTCCGTTGCCGGCTCGGCGGCCAGCGAGCCGGCGGCCAGCGCCACGACTCCGACGATCGTCCCGAGACGGCGCAGCTTCATGCTTCGCCCTCTCTGAGGATCAGGATCGTCAGCTTTTCGCGCTCGCCGGGAATGGTCGCCGCGGTCAGCTCCGCGGCCAGCTCCTGCTCCCCGAGCACGATGCGCCGCCGGCTTCGGGGCTGGACTCCGAGCTGCCACCACCCCGAGGGGGCGCCCTCACGCTCCAGGAGCTCCGCGGCGGGCGCGCCGAAGCAGAGCTCGCCGAAGAGCTCGGTCGCGCGGCTGTTGAAGTAGACCAGGCTGCGATCGGATCCGATCAGGAGATACGCCTCGGGCGCCGCGTCCAGAGCGCTCTTGAGGTAGTGGAGAGCGCTGACGTCGTGCAAGGTGATGTACAGATACTCGGTGTCTCGGTGCCTCAGCGGGAAGCAGTGGACGCTGGCCACGCGGGTCTCGGGCCCCACGCGGTAGACGGCGATCGGCACCTCGCCGCTCCCCTCCTCCAGCAGTCTCTCGACGACGTCTCGATAGGAGAAGCGCACGAGCTCGAAGAAGCTCTTCGAGGACACGTCGTGAGGCTCGAGGAGCAGTCCCCTGGTGAACGACTCGCTCGCCTGCGCGATCATGAGGTTCTCGCGGTAGGCGAGCACCGCCGGTTCGGGTGAGGCCCGGAGCACCGCCTGCGACAGCCTCTCCTCCTCTTCCAGGGCGTGACTCGACAGGTGTAGACGCTCGTAGAGCCTCAAGAGCAAGGACGAGATCGACTCGCTGGTGAGGGCGACCGTGAGAATCAGCAGGGAGAAGAAGACCAGCGAGACCACCAGGTAGCCGGGCTGGGCCACGGCCATCGGGAACGGCTCCTGCTTGCCGGAAAGCTCTACCGGCAGCCACGACAGCACCGGCTCGGCCCATGCGTACTGGCTCATGTACCAACGCAATCCCGGCGAGTCGACCACCGCCACGAAGAGGGTCACCACGATCGACAGCGCCGCGACGATGTAGGCGTGCCAGCGCAGGGTGAGCAGGCCCGCGGCCACGACGGGAAGAACGAACGTCAGCAGGAAGAGCGGATTCTGGACGCTGCCGACCAGGTGCCAGACCCAGCCGAGGAACACCACGCCCATCATCTGCAGGCCGATCATCACCGCCAGCACGCCCCGGTGGGACCGGATCAGGTCGCTCGCGACGGCGACTCCCAGGTAGACCAGCGAGTAGCCGAAGAGGCTCCAGGCGACGACCCCCATCTCGATGTCGAGAACCCGCAGGTACCACGGCGTCCCGGTCGCCAGCAGCACAGCGACCAGCACCAGCAGCCACGAGGCGTCGAGCGCCCGTTTGCGCTCGTGCAGCGCCGGCAACCGGTCGGAGAACAGACGGCCGACGCTCGAGCTCATCCGGCTCCCGCCTGACGCTCTTCGCGATAGACGCCGCGCACCGGCTGGTCGATGCCGTTGGCGCGCAGGGTGTTGCGGTCGAGAAACGGATGCGCGTCACGGCGCGGCACGTCGGCGCCCTGGTAGTCGAGGATGCGCAATCCGGCAGCGGCGTTGCCGATCGCGCGGTTTGCGCGCACCATCGGCGAGCCGCCCACCACGACGACGCCGTCGACCCGTTGATCGAGCACCGAGTTCTCGAACAGAACGTCGGAGCCGTCCTCGGCGAATACCGAGACGAGCCCGTAGCCGTTGCGATAGATGTGGTTCCCATGCACGACGCTCTTGCGCCCCGACTTGAGCACGATGCCCACCGCCCAGTTGTGGTCGACCTCGTTGTCGCTCATCTCGAGACCGAGAGTGCCGATCGCGACGACCCCGTTGCGGTCGCCCTCCCGGATCCGGTTGCCGCGCACCTGCACGCCCGAGCCGAACAGCGCCAGGGCCGACTCCTTCGACCCGCTGAACTCGTTCCCCTCCACACGGATCGGCAGGTTGCCGGCGACCACCGCGATGCGATCGGCGGTAAACCGATTCCCCTCCAGGACGAACGGGCGGATGGCGTCGCGGGGCGGCGACGCCAATACCGCCCAGACGGCCGCCGCGCGGTGCGCGGAGAAACGGCCGTTCGTCACCCGCACGCCGGGAGCGAAGCCGCTCACCTGCAGGCCGACGCCGTTGGCCTCGAAGCGGCCGTCCACCAGCGCCAGATCGGAGGCGCCCTCGCCGATTCGAACCCCGGTCTCGCAGTGAACGAACTCGAGGCGTACGAGCTCGACGCCGGCCGCCGTCACCTCCACCGCGACGGCCGGGCTGCCCACGAAGCGCAGGCTCTCGAGCCGGCTCGCCGGGGCCCGCAGCGTCAGCAGCGGATCGCCCTCGAGCTCCCTGCCGTCGATCTCGGCCACCCCTTCCCGCGCCCGAATCACGACCCCGCGCGGATTGCCGATTGGCGGCAGCGGCGTCCGCACCTCCACTCGCTTCACCGCGATCAGGATGCGAGCGCGCCGCGGCGCGCGGTCGGCCTCGAGGATCGCCTCGCGCAGGGTGCCCGGGCCGCGATCCCTCGAGCTCACCACTTCGATCTCCAGCGTGCCGTGGGCGCCGGCAGCCGGCCGCAGGGCGCGAATCGGCGACTCCAGCAGCGCCACGACGCCGAGCAGGGCGACGACGCCGAGCAGCGCCAGCTCGCGCTTCAGCGGCCTCACGGACCCCCCGGCGACAGGACGAGGACCTTGTGCCACGAGCGGCTCGCCAGCCGCCTGCCGAGGGTCAGGTCGACCGGCAGCGACGCGCCGGTCACGAGCCCGAGCAGCAGGGTCGCCAACGCTCGCGGCAGACGCGAGTAGTAGGGCAGGAGCCATACCTTGAGCGGCATCGGATCGACGCCGGTCATCGCCTCGAGCTCGAATCCGGCCTCGGTCCAGAGGGCGCGGTAGTCGTCGAGGGTTCGCGCCCGGAAGATCTCGGAGTCGCAGCGTGGGGCCGAGCGCGTCGGCGCCGCCTCCAGCAGCACCAGACGGCCACCCGGGTCGAGGTGCGCTCGGAGTCGGGCCAGCGCCGCGGCGACTCGCACCGGGTCGACGATGTGCTGCAGAACGGTCACGCCGAGGGCGAACCGGAAAGTCTCGCCGAGCCGCAGCGTCGCCAGATCGCTCACCAGGAAGCGACAGCGCCCGCCCAGGCCGGCGGCGGCCGTCCTGCGCTCGGCCTCGGCGACCATGGCGGCGCTCAGGTCGACGCCGGTGACCGCGGCCCCCCGAGCCGCGAGCCGGCGGCTCCAGCGACCGACCCCGCAGCCGACGTCCAGGACTCGCGCTCCCGGCTCCAGGTCGAGCCATGGCTCGAGCGCCAGCCGCTGGCTCCAGTCGATGGCGCGGTTGTAGAACCACGGCATGCCGTAGGAGCAGACCGCCCGCAGACCCTCCCCCTGGCGGGCGAACCGCTCTGCCCTGGCTTCCCAGTAGGAAACCAGAGCGCCCGGCGTGGCGGCCGCGGCCCGCCCCGGTCGAACGCTCATCCTCCCCCTCCGAGCGTCGCTCCGGCGACCTCGTCGCGTAGCGAGCTCTCGTCCTGATAGTGGTCGCGATAGAGGCGCCAGCCGATCGACTTGACCAGCAGCCAGTTGAGGTAGCCGACGGTAGTCGGAATCACCAAGCTCACGGCGTAGAACACGTAGAGCGGCACGATGCCGATCAGCTCCAGCCGCTTGCCGCGCGGCACCGCGGTGAGCAGAGCGAGGAGCGACAGCACCAGGTAGTGCGTATAGGTCACGACGAACAGGGACGGCGGCGCGTACGCCAGCCCGGGGAGCGCGTCGATGCCGGCCAGATCCTCCAGCCCGTTCGCCAGGCTGACCCCGAAGGCAATCAGCGCCGCGAGGCGCAGCGGCTGGATGACGATCGAGATGATTCCGAAGTAGCCCAGGAACTGGTAGGCGAGAAACGGGCCGCGGGCCGCTACCCGGAAGACCTCGCGGAAGCGCGAAGCGTAGGCGCGCAGGAGCCCATAGGACCAACCCACACGCTGTGAGAACAGGCCCGCGGGGGTCTCCTGGCCATCGGTCTCCACCTCCAGGCGGCCGTCGTAGTAGATCCGCTCGCCCTGGCCGAGCAGCAGCAGCGACAGCTCGAGATCCTCGGCGTAGACCGACAGCGAGTGCCGGTCGAGCGCGCGCTCCAGGGCCTCACGCTGGTAGACGGCGATGCCGGAGCTGACCGCCGAGTCGCCGAGACTGCGGCGGCCGACCGCCAGGGCCATGAAGTACTCGAAGCGCTGGAACAGGGCGAGCAGACCGGTCGCGCGGACGGTGATCAGCGGGGTCACCGCCGCCGCGCCCGACCGCTGCAGGTCGAAGATGACGCTCTCCAGCGCACCCGCGCTCGTGCCGGTCCAACCGACCGGGCGGATGTCGGGATCGAGCACGACCACGGTCTCGATCTCCCGCGGCAGGCTGCGCAGCAGACGCCGGATGGCGCCCGGCTTCTTCCGATTGACGCGCCCCGGGACGCACCGGTAGCCCGCCCCCTGGAGCATCGACACGGTGCCGTCGGTCGAGCCGTCGTCGACGATCCAGAGCCGCTTACGAAACGGCTCCATCGCCTGCAGGAATCCGGAGATCTCCCGCTCCGCGTTGTAGACCGACACCACCAGGGCGTAGGGGCGAACGTGCAGCCGCTTCTGCGCCCGGGTGAACCGAGGCGCCGTGTGCGAAGGGTGCCGGCTCGCCGGCGTGGAGCTGAAGCGGACCACGTAGAGCCGTACCAGGTAGTCGACCAGGTCGATGCTGAGCACCAAGACCAGAGAGAGGTAGGCGGCGGCCACGGCGATCGAGCCGAGGCCGGCGGACGCCGCGACGATCGTCCACCCGATCGCCAGCGCGGCCAGGGCGAGCGCCAGACGCAGCGGATCGGTGGGGCGTTGATTCACGAAGCCACAGCCTGCTGCTGCGCGCCGGCCGCTCCAAGACGGCGCAGCGCCCAGTGTCTGAGCCGCTCCCGAGCCCGCTCGTCCAGGCCGGGCAGCCGCTCGACCAGCGCCTGCAGAGCGCCGGCGCAGAAATCTTCGTCCTCCGAGAACAGAACCGGAGCGGCCGCGTTGATCCAGATCAAAGAGCGAATCCGCGACGGCAGATGCGAGGCGCTCTCGCCCAGGCGCACGACCCACTCCTCGAAGCTCGCTTCGATCTGGCAGATCGTGGCGCGGACGGCGCTGTCGATCGGCAGGATCTTGACCGCCTGCCGCCAGCTGATGCCGGTACCGGAAATGTGCTGCCGCTCGTACACAGTGTGCTCCTCGAGCGCCGGGTCGCTGGCCATGGCAGCCCCCGAGAACGGGATGACATACGGGTACATGCCCATCTCGCAGCCGGCGAGCAGCCACTTGTAGGCCTGCCGGATCGTCTCGGTCAGCTCCTCCAGCCGGCAGCGCGGCGAGGTGAGGATGAGGTCGAGGAAGGGCTTGATGCCCAGCTCCAGCGCTTTCGACAGCATCGGCTCGATATGGGCGTAGATCTGCTTCTTGTTGAACTCGGTCAGCATGCCGAGCGAGAAGCTCTCGATGCCGAAGCCCAGGACCCGAAAGCCGGCGCCGCGCATCGCCGTCAACCGCTCGGGAGTCATGGCGTCGATCCGGTTGGTGCTGATGAACTGGAGGTCGGCGGGCAGGCGGCCGCTGCGCTTGGCCTCGACGATACCCGCGCACAGCGGCAGGATCCGATCGTCGTTCGTGAACACGAAGATGTCGTCCTGGAAGATGATCGTGCGGACGGTCGGCTGCGCCTCGACCACCCGGGAGACCATCGCCAGACACTCGTCCGCATTCAGCCGCCGAATCCTGGCGACGCCGTCCTGGGCCGCGTGCAGGAAATTCGTCGACGAGCAGAAGGTGCAGCCCATCGGGCAGTAGTTCAGGGTGTTCAGCCGCGCCGAGCGGATCTCGGCCAGGTGGGCCTCTCGTTGCGCTTTGGTCGGCAGGCCGCCGACGTTGTACGCCTTCTCGAGCCGCCGCCAGTATGGGGAGAACGGCATGCGCTCGTAGGGGGTCTTGCCGACGGCATCGACCAGCTCCTCCCGGCTCAGCGCCAGCTGCGGCCGGCGCACCAGCTCACCCTGGGCGTCCAGCCAGGCGGTGCCCTCGATGTCGAGCCAATGGCGCCCCTTGCGCAGCCGCTCGACCAGCTCGAGCAGCGGCCGCTCGCCCTCGCCCAGGACGACCAGGTCGAAGGGCCCGAGCTCGAACATCCGGCGCGGCTCGAACGTCGCCTCCATGCCGCCGGCGACCAGCAGCGCCCCCGGCAGGAGCCGCCGCGCCAGGTGCGCCAGGGCCAGGTCGAAACGCAGCGTCATGCCGGTGGTCGAAGTGCCGACCACCTGCCAGCGCCGGCTGCGCAGTAGCCGCCTCAGCTCCAGCTCGGGATCGTCTTCGCAGCAGTTCGGGTCGAAGACCTCGGCCTCGACGCCCGCCGCCTCGAGCACCCCCTGCAATCGCCAGACGCCCAGCGGCGGCGCCAGAAACGTGTACTCCCCGCAGTGCGGATCGTACGGACCGATCAACAACACTCGCGGCGTGGCCGCGCCTGCCCTATGAGATCTCATACCCTGCCCAGGCTCCTCTCTCGCACTCCTGCCAGGCCCAGTCTCGACGATCGACGGCCAACGGGCAGTTAGCAGTTCCACTCACCGCCAGGCTCGGTGGCCAGGCGGACGCACGTGCCCCGACCCGCCGCCCGGGTCGGAGCCGTCGGCGAGGCGCAGGCGAAGCCAACGCTGCTGGAAGAGTCTCTCTAGCGGCCGCCCGGGACCCCGCGGCCGGTGCTCCAGGGCACGCCGGCGGCGTCCAGGTCGGCCTCGAGGGCGGGCATCTCGGTCTCGAGAATCGACGCGAACTCCGAGCGGATCCCGGCAAAGTCCTGCTGGGCGATCTCGAACTGCCTACGGTGCATCTCGGTGGGGCCGTAGGTGGACAGGGAGTTGCCGATCCCGACCACCCCGAGCCGCCGCATCACGTGCACCGGGCCCGGATCGCCGTAGCTGTCTCGGCGCTCGTTGCCGGCCAGGCGTTCGTGCAGCGCCTTGACCCGGCGCTCGATGTCCCGCACCCGGGCGTCGAGCTCCTGGTTCGGGACCGTGGACTGCATCAGCGCGCCCTTCATCGCCGCCAGCTTCGCCTCGGTCTCCCGGAAGAGCGCTCGGCTCGCCTCCGCGACCCGGTCCATCTCCGCCAGCTCGCGCCAGAAGGCCGCCACCACCTCGGGCTCGGCGCCCTCGAGGCCGCGCTCACGCAGCGGCACCACCTGGAAGGTCTGGGACTTGCCGAGATCGGTCACCACGCCGTCCACCCGCTTGGCCATGCTGACGCTGTAGGCGCCGGGCGCGACCAGGAACCCGGTCCGCTCGAACGGGCCGCCCCGTTCCTCCTCCGGCAGGTACGGACTCGGGTCCGGGTACCTCAGGTCCCAGGCGACGCGGTGCAAGCCGGCGGTGACCGGCGCCTGCAGCCGGCGGACGACGTCGCCGGCGCCGTTGCGCACCGTCAGCAGGATGGCCGGGTCCTCCTCGATCTCCTCCTGGCGCAGCGCGTCCCAGCCCGGATAGGGGTTGTCGCCACCCGCTTCTTTGATCTTCTTCTCCTGCTCCCGGCGCGCCGCCTTGCGCGTCTTGAGCTCGTCCCTGAGGTAGTAGGTGAAGACGGCGCCGAAGGGCGGATTCTCGGCGGTGTAGAAATCGGCGCCCTGCGTGGCCTTCTGGCCGCCGCCGAGCGTGCGCCGCTGGATGTACCACCAGGCGTCCTTGACCGGGAAGAGCTCGGCCTCCTGCTCGAGCGTCCGCTCCGAGATGCCGCGCAGCGGGCTGTAGTCGTCGAGGATGTAGAAGCCGCGGCCGAAGGTGGCGCCGACCAGGTCGTTCTCGCGCTTCTGGATCGCCAGGTCGCGGAAGGGGATGGTCGGCGCGGCGCCCTCGAGCTTGATCCACTTGCGGCCGCCATCGGCGGTGAAGAAGACGCCGAACTCGGTGCCGGCGAAGAGCAGGTTCGGATCGACGTGGTCCTGGACCAGCCGCCAGACCAGGTGGCGGTCCGGCAGGTCGCCCCGGATGCTCGACCAGGTGCGGCCGCGGTCCGTGCTCCGGTAGACGTAGGGCGAGAGATCGCCGCGCTTGTGATTGTCGACCACCGCGTAGACCGTGTCGGCGTCGTGCAGGTCGGCTTTGATGTCGTTGACGAAGAAGGAGTCGGCGACTCCGGGCAGCGAGTCGATGCGGCGCCAGTTCCGGCCGCCGTCCTCGGTCACCTGGATCAGGCCGTCGTCGGTGCCGGCATAGACCAGCCCGTCCACCAGCGGCGACTCGCCGAGCGAGGTGACCGTGGCGTACTTCGACATCGCCCACAGGTCCCAGATCGCGTCGAAGCTCCACACCCGGCCCATCATCGGCAGGGTCAGCCGGTCCTCGCCGCGCGACAGGTCGCCCGAGATCGCGGTCCAGCTGTCGCCCCGGTCGTCGCTGCGCCAGACCCGCTGCGAGGCGAAGTAGAGGCGCGCCGGATCGTGGGCGCTGATCAGGATCGGCGAGTCCCAGTTGAAGCGGTCCCACTCCTCGTCGGCCTCGGGCTGGGGCTGGATGTAGATGATCTCGCCGGTCTTGCGATCCCAGCGCGTGAGGTTCCCTTCCTGCCACTCGGAGTAGACGATGTTGGG